>DAIPKK010000004.1:0-36570 GCA_036769805.1 Patescibacteria group bacterium | reverse complement strand
CAATGAAAAACGATGGTGCCAATTTAATCATTACCGTGGACTGCGGAATCAGCAATCACGAGGAAGTGGAAAAGGTGCATGAATTGGGCATGGAAATCATTATTACCGACCATCACCATGAACCGTTGGTTTTGCCAAAAGCTTATGCTATCCTGAACGCTCATTTGAAAAATGAAACTTATCCTTTTGAAAGTTTGGCCGGCGTCGGCGTTGCTTATAAATTGGCTCAGGGAATGTTGCGTTATGCCCAGAAAAAGGGGATTGCCATGCAAGCCAAACACAAGGAATTTTACGGTTCTCCGGAAAATATGGAAAAATGGTTGTTGGATTTGGTGGCGATTGGCACGGTGGCTGATTGTGTGCCATTAATCGGTGAAAATCGTACTTTGGTGAAATATGGTTTGATGGTTTTGAAACAAAGCAAACGCAAGGGTTTGCGTAAATTGTTTGAAAAAATGGGTATCACCGATATCAATGCCACTCATATTGGCTTTCAAATTGCGCCGCGCATCAATGCTGCCGGTCGCTTAAGCCACGCTTCCACCGCTTATGGTTTGTTGATGGCGGAAAGCGACGAAGAAAGCGAAAAATTAATTGAAGAACTGAATAATATCAATACGGAAAGACAAAAATTGACCGAGCAGATTTTTAAAGAAGCCAAAGATCAAATCGCCAGTCAAAAAACCGACAAAATGTTGATTGCCATCGGCGAATCGTGGTCCGTGGGGGTGATTGGTTTGGTGGCCGGTAAATTGACCGAAACTTACAATACGCCGAGCTTGGTTATCAGTAACTACAAAGGCTTATATCAGGGATCAGGGCGTAGCAATGAACATTTTAACATTGTTACCGCCATGCAGTCGGTGGAGCAGTATTTGGCGCATTACGGCGGTCACGCGCAGGCTTGCGGCTTTACTTTGAGCAGTAATGATAAATTATTGGACTTTATTCAATCCTTGAAAGAATTGGCTAATAATCAGTTGCAAAATACGGATTTAAGTCCGGTTTTGAATATTGACGCCGAGCTGGGTTTCAAAGAAATCAACTGGAAATTGTGGGAACACTTGGAAAAGTTTATGCCTTTTGGAGAAAGCAATTCCCGCCCTTTGTTTATGAGTAAAAACGTCAAGATTTTGCAAAAACAAAGTGTTGGTAAAGATAATAAACATTTACGTTTGTTGCTCAAGCAAGACGAATCAAATTATATTTGGAAGAGTATCGCTTTTGGTTTGGGGACGATTTGGGGCGATGTTTTGCAAGCCGGCGATTACGTGGATGTGGCTTATCATATCAATTTAAATGAGTGGAATAACAACAAAGAACTTCAATTGGAAGTGAAGGATTTGAAGTTGAAGGATAATGTGTAAACATTGATGACATATAAAAACCGCTAAGGAGATTGGCGGTTTTTTGTTTGACCATAATTTCATTTTATGGTAAAAAAGGGAGAGTCTTGCGAAAGATGATAATGATGTCATCTTTCAATTTGAATGCGAAAGTTGGAGGTTTGATTATGGAAGGCATGAATACCGTCATCGTTGAAGTGGGAAAGAAAATCTACACCTGCTATGTTGATACCGATACTATCAAAAAACGTAGCAGAGCAAAAGGGATTCTTTTCCTGGATGCTTATCATCCGACATTGGATGAAATCATGGAAGTCGAGGGGGGCGTGCCGACCGACGAGGCCAGGCAAAAATTTGAACAGGAGTATCGGCAATCTTATGTGATTGAGATTGTTGATTCTGAAACTCAGGTGAGAATCCCCTTAAATTCACCAATCACCAAAAAGATCGTCGAGGCCGTCCAAATGGCTCGAAAAAAGATCTTTAACCGCCGCAAAAAGCGGTCCATAAAGAAAGGTTCCAAAACATGACTAAAACCCTTTGGACCACGGAAGGTGACCAAGCCAAAACTACCAATGGAACGGTAATTGGTTCCTATGACATTAAACACGGTCGTTTCCAATATCGGTGCTTCTTAGCACAACTGTTTTATGGTCAGGATAAATTGTCAAAAACAGCCTATGTCACTGAAATCAGAAATCTCTGCAACAAAAAGGAACTTCACTTGAAGTCACCGTTGGCAAAGATCATCATGAAAAAACTCCGGGAAGACAATGGATTGAAATATGTCTTTCCGTATCAGAAAGCTAGTAAGTAGTCTCATTCCGCTGATGCGTTCAGCGGTTTTTTGTTTCACGCCCCGGCAAACAGGGGAGCGCGCCATATTTGACCAGTGCTTTAGTGGCTAGTATAATCTAAGCGACAAGGCTTATTCATAAAAACCAATTTTATGAAAACAAAATTTCCAACCACCCAAAAATTTATAAAAAATGATGATTGTTTGAAAATGGATTTTACTTTGGAAATTTTGGATCTGATGGGCTGGAATATGGAGAATTGGTTTTTTCAACGAGAAAAACTCACCATAGTAAAACAGAAAAATAATAAAAAGCTTAAATAGTTTTCGATTAAAAAGCCCCCGGAGTAGAGGATGGCTTTTTGTTTTTAGCTGGCCTTACCCTGTGTTCTTGAAAGATACTTGGCGTCGCACAATATATCTTATGCGACACTAGGTTAAAACAGCTTAGACAAAGGGCCTTTATTCCTTATATCTAATGATAATACAAAAAAGAACCCCTTTCGGGGTCATTTTCTGTTTACGCAGCAATTTATTCATCAGTGCAGCAATTTATTCATCAGTTTTGACTTCTTCGGTATTGCTATCATCAGTTGGTTTAACTTCTTCTTTAGGTGTTGCTTCAGTGTTTTCCTCAATACCTTCAACAATTGTTTCCGGTTTGATTTCATCGGTAGCATCAGTTGAATTAACGTTTGTGTTTGGATCGGTCATAAATTTTTTTTTATGAATTAGATTTTCCATTCGTTGACGAACTATAGCAGGTATCTGATAATTAAACAACCTTTAACCAAAAATCCTGATCCCCTAGCCACGTTTTTGTATTTAGCTGAGCTCCAGTACCTCCCATTTCAACCCAGCGCGATTTTGGGCCACGAGTTTTTTGTCTTGAACCGGGATTCATCTGTGAGTCCTCCCGCGAAGCGGATTGACTGAAAAACTATGATAAAAACTCAAAGTCCATCAGGTAAAATGACAAATACCGTGAAAATATCAATTTATGTATAAATAGCTTATGGAGACACATCAGACGAATCACAGTTCAAAAACGTGACTAATCACCGAAACCACGTATTAAAGATGCCCCCGACCTTCGCCGGGGCAGTCTCCCAAAGTTCAGCATGACAATACAGTGGTTCAGTATCACACTACAAAGCAAAACACCGACTTGGTAGCCGATGTTTATAATACTGAAAATTTATGCGTCGTAAAATCAAACTTCTTTATCTTTATTCCTTATCAGTCAAGTTTTTTAAATTCAACTCCTTCAATGTTTTGTACTGTGTGGGATCAACTGTTTCCGTTGGCTCCGGTATTTCCTCATGCAATCGAGATTTTAATTCGGCGATTTCTTCTGGATTCATGTTTTTGAATTTATCAAGATTAGCCAAAACATTTGGTGCTTCACCAGCTTTTTTTAAAAAATCCTCTTCTTTCATAATAGTGTTTTTAATATTAATTAGTGGAACGACATTAGTATTATAGCAAAAATAGCAAAACATAAAAACCCCCATGCGTCGCAAAATATTGCGCCCCGCTATTTGAAATATTCAAACTAAATATATTTTCTCTCAATCAACGGATTGATTCTGGTAACCACTTCATAATTAATGGTTCCGATTTTCTCCGCGATTTGATCAGCACTCTGCCCCGCGCCCAGTAAAATCACATCATCCTCGTAAGCCACGCCCGGCAAATCAGTTAAATCCACCATGGTCAGATTCATGCAAATACGTCCTAAAACCGGGCAGGCCACTCCCCTAATCAGCACTTCCCCTTTATTTGAAAGACGACGATCATAGCCATCCCAATAACCAACCGGTAAAACGCCAAGAATCGTATCACGTTTGACTTGATGACTGTTGCCATAACCGACAAACGAGCCGGCCGGAATCTTTTTAATATGAATCAATTTAGTCTGCCAAGTCAAAGCCGGTTTTAATTGCACCTTATGCCCAAAATGCGGTTTTAAAGACTTGTCCGGCCACAAACCATACAAACTGATGCCCAAACGTGTCAGGCTGAAGGCGCCCAAATCTTGTAAAACCAAACTCGCGGCACTACAGGCAATATGATATTGTAAATTTGATTTTAACGCATCAAATTGTTCCCTAAGCGCTTTAAACTTATCCAGTTGTATGATTGTGTATTCCAAATTTTCTTCAGATGAGGCGAAATGCGAATAAACACCTTGCCAATCCAAAAACTTTTTCTCAACCAAAGACTGAGCCAAGCCTAAAGCCTCATTCGCCAAAACGCCGACGCGCCCGGCACCGGTATCCACTTTTAAATGAGTTTTTATTTTCTGATTGACTGACGCGCCATAATCATCCAATTGCTTCAACATTTCCTGATGATAAACCGGTAAAGACAACAAAGATAATTTATCAATGGGAATCGATTTTAACTCCGCCGGCGACCAAAAACTCAAAATAAAAATCGGGCAATTTACGCCCGCTTGCAATAATTGCAAAGCTTCTTCCAAAGAAACAACCGCCAAAATATCCACTTTATCCGCCAAAAATTTGGCCACTTCAAGCATCCCATGACCGTAAGCATTACTTTTAACCACCGCCATAATCGGCGTTTGGCTACTGAGTAATTTTTTATATTCTTGATAATTGTGTTGAATTGCCGACAAATCAACAATCACTTGACTGGAACTCATAAACGTTAATTGCTATTGGTAAAAGATTTTTTCCTTGATGCGCAGATCAATGTATTGCAAAGCGTTTTTATCAGCTGACTTTAAATAAAATTTATAGAAAACATGGAATTTTTTCAACTGGGACAAGACATCTTGATTCAAATCAAAATAGATATCAAAACCGTGCAGTGTTTTTACTTCCAAATTACGACTGATATCATCGCGGAAGGAAAAATCCACCGGTTTTAACAAATCATAAAATTTCAAATAACTGAAAACTTCCAAAATCTTTCCCAACGTTTCCGCTTGAATCGGAATGTTTTCATTGGCCGGACATTGCGGCTGCCAAGTTTTAATAATCGGATATTCTCCCAAACCGGACATATTGATAGTACCAAAAATCTTATTGTCGCGGGTTTCCATTGATTCAAAGAAAGAATTATTGGCTTTGACATCACTGATTAGACGGCCGTCACTTTCAAAAGCATAAAGCTTATTTTCACATTGCCAATAACCGGCAATTTCTTTATAACGCAATTCAATGCTGATGGTGTGTCGTTCCACCTTGCGAATCAGCACATCGGACAAACCGGAATCAAAAGCCAGTAAACGATTTTTCAATTCAATCTTATCCATCAAAAATAAATTACTTTCTTTAAATCCCCAGTGACGCTCTCGTAAAAAATCCTGGGCCAAACTTTTGACCGCATAATCATCGGCAATGTTCAGGACTTCCACGTTTTTAATGGTGAAAAATGAGGAAAACAAAAGCCAATAAGCAATCACCAATAAACTGATCATCAAAGATGCATAGAGTAAAAAGTCAGTAAAAGCCGCCCAATTCCAAGATGAGAAATCAAAACGTTTTTTACTCGGGCGGCGATCAAGAAAATACGGATTAGCCGAGACTCTTTGATGACGATGATACTTTAATAACGGTTTGTTTGAGTTTTTTTGCTGAAACATTGCGTTTCAATTTTTATTTTTGATTCAAAATGATTTTTTCACGATTGAAGAAGTATGGTTGTAAGGCTTTCGGTATATTGATATTACCATCAGAATCTTGATGATTTTCGACAAAAGCGATGATGGCACGCGCTAAGGAAATCGCCGTACCGTTTAAGGTATGGACAAAAGCTTTTTGATCGCCATCACTGTATTTGATATTCAAGCGACGCGCTTGATAATCAGTGCAATTGGAACAGCTGGTCACTTCGCCCCAATCCCCCAGCGGATGATTTTCATCGCGCTTCATGGTCATCCAAGCTTCCAAATCATATTTTTTGTAAGCCGGACCGCCCAAATCACCGCTGCAGATTTTAATCACGCGGAAAGGAATTTCCAAATCATTAAAAATTTCCATTTCGATTTCTTTCAATAACTCCAAAATTTCCGCTGATTGTTCAGGACTACTGTAAACAAACATTTCCAATTTACTGAATTGATGCACTCGGTACAAACCTTTGGAAGTACGGCCATAAGCGCCCGCTTCAGTGCGGAAACAATGAGATAAACCCAAATATTTCAAAGGCAAAAGCTCTTTATTCAAAACTTCTTCTTTATGATATCCGCCCAAAGAAATTTCCGCCGTGCCGATTAAACTGCTTTCTTCACCTTCGATATTATAAATTTGTTTTTCAGCGCCGCGCGGATTAAAACCGGTTCCCAAAATAACTTCATTCAAAGCCAAATCCGGCGTGCTAAACATTTGAAACCCAAATTTATTCACCACTTTATCTAAAGTGAATTGGATTAAAGCTTGTTCCAATAAGGCGATATCATTCTTTAAAAAATAAAATTTAGCCCCGGAAACTTTAGCGCCACGTTCAAAATCCAAATAATTATCATCCAACAATTCCGTATGATCTTTTGGTTCAAAAGCAAATTTTACTTCTTTCACGGAACGATAAATTTCCACGTTATCTTCATCGGTTGCGCCAATCGGACTATCTTCACTGGTTAAATTCGGGATTTCCAACCAGATTTTTTTAAATTCCGCCTGCGCTTCTTCCAATCGAGGCTCTTTTACTTTCATTTCTTCTTTAATTTGATTGACCTCGGCTGATAATTTTTCTTTTTCACTGTCCGTGGCTTGCGGGAATTGCTTGCTGATTTCGTTGCGCTTGGCCTTCAAAACATCCAATTCTTGAATCAAACGATTGCGCTCATCCAATAAATCATAAAAACGGCCAATGTCCACTTTGACATTACGAGCTTTAAGATTTTTTTCCACCAAAGCACGGTTTTCCTTTAAAAAATTTAAATCCAACATAATATTTATTCTTTATCTTGATTATTTTCTTGATTTTGTGACTTCGGACGCATTAACGGGAACAAAACCACGTCCCGCAAATTACTTTGACCGGTTAATAAAGTCAAAATTCTATCCACGCCCATGCCCCAACCGGAAATCGGTGGCATGCCATATTTCATGCAGTCAATAAATTCATCATCACCATACATTGCTTCTTCGTCACCTTCGGCTTGCGCTTGAGCTTGCTCTTTAAAACGTTCTTCTTGATCCAAAGGATCGACCAACTCGGAATAAGCTTTTACCAATTCCCAACCGTTAATAACCATTTGAAATTGATCAACCATGACCGGATTTTTATCATTGCGACGCGCCAACGGTTGCAGTTCCACCGGATATTCATACAAAAAAATAGGACCAAGTAATTTTGGACGTGAAACTTTTTTATAAATATAGTCCACCAAAGTGGAATAACTCATCTTGTCCGATTCCTCAATTTCAATACCTTTTTTGGCAATGATTTTACGTAATTCTTCTACGGTTTTCACTTCATTCAAATCAATTCCGGTATCTTTTTTAATCAATTCCACAAAACTGACGCGTGGCCAAGGGGTAGTAAAATCCACTTCTCTAAATTCGCCGTCCTTGCCCTGAATGGACATTTTTCGCGGCAAATTCAAAGTATCAAACAAATAATCAAACATTTTTTCAGTAAATTTGATATTGTCCTCAAAATTCCAATAAGCGCAATAATGTTCCAAATGAGTATGCTCCGGCAAATGTGACGGATCAAAACCTTCATTGCGGAACGCTTTTCCCAATTCAAAAATCTTTTCAAAACCACCGACAATTAATTCTTTCAAGGGCAGTTCGTGAGAAATGCGCAAATACACATCAATATCTAAGCCATTATTATGCGTGATATAAGGACGCGCGTTGGCGCCGGTCGGCGAATGCAACAAAGTGGAAGTTTCCACTTCTTGAAAACCCTCTTTCCAATAAAATTCACGAATCGCTTTAATGAATTTACTACGAAACAAAAATCGATTCATGGTTTCTTGATCACTGATCAAATCCAAATAACGTTGACGGTATTTCACTTCCTGGTCTTGCAAACCATGGAATTTTCCCGGTAATGGTTTCAAGGCCTTGCCCAAAAACATAAAATCTTTAACCAAAATGGTTTTCTCACCTTTATGAGTGACAAACAATTCCCCTTCCACACCGATAAAATCACCCAAATCAAAATGTTTTACAAAAAAATCATATTTGTCTTTGCCGACTTCATCCGCTTTAAAGGCGATTTGATAACGGCCGCTGTAATCCTGAATATGGGCGAAACATAGTTTTCCCATATCACGAATCAAAACCAAACGTCCGGCGGTTTTCACTTTTTCACCTTCCGCTAATTCAAAAGTATCCTTCAGTGAGCAATCTTTATCATAACGTTCAGGATAAGTTTGCACGCCCAATTTTTCCAAATCGCGTAACTTTTTCAAACGAATCAGCTCTTCATCGTTGGTATCAATGCCCGGATTAAAATTTTCGTCGGCCATAAAATTATTTATTTAATTTCTAAAATTTGATATTCCATTTTGCCGCTCGGCGTTTCCACCAAACACTTATCACCAACTTTCTTGCCCATTAAGGCTTGTGATAACGGTGATTGGTCGGAAATTTTCTTTTGTAAAGGATTAGCTTCGGCAAAACTGACAATTTCCAAATCCATTTTTAAATTATTATTGACGCAATTCACTAAAACCTTAGACCCCAAACCCACGCACTCAGTGTCCTGGCAAATTTCCACTATTTCCGCGTACTTCAAAATTTCTTCAATTTCTTTGATGCGCCCCTCATTAAAACCTTGAGCCTCGCGCGCTTCGTGATAGGAAGAATTTTCGCGTAAATCGCCCATATCTTTGGTTTTTTTGATGGTTTCGCTAATCGCCGGCCGTTGCGCGATGCGGTCTTCCAGTTCGGTTTTTAACTTGTCATAAGCGCTTTGCGTAATTTGTGCCATAGCAATCATTTTTTACTGGTTTAACTATCTAATTTTACTTGATTAAAGGGGATTTTTCAAGAAGCAATCACTACCCCGCCGATCACCTTCCCACCAGCCAAAAACACGGCTGACTGGCCCGGGCTGGGTGGTAATTGACCTTTTTGTAAGCTTAAAACAAAATGCTTTTTATCCTTTTTTAAAACTCCATTGGCCCATTTTTGCGCCGAGCGCAATTTGTATTTTATTTTTACCGGTAATTTTGGCACTGCGCCGGCCCATAAAATCTTCGTAAAACGCAATTCTTTCGGTTCCAAAACTTGTTTGTCGCTTTCATTTACCACATAAACGCGGTTTTTGTTGGCATCAATTTTGCTGACATACCAGGGACCGCCGCCCAAACCCAAACCCTTGCGCTGCCCGATGGTAAAAAACTGATGATTATCATATTTTCCCAAAACCTTATTACTACCCGCCTCAATAATTTCACCGCCTTTACGCTTTTTGATACTTTGTTTCAAAAAAGTGTTCAAATCATCGGCCGGCACAAAACAAATTTCTTGGCTTTCGCCAACCGGCAATAAACCCGTGGGCAATACATTTTTTGCCAATTCTTTTACCTCAGTTTTTACAAATTTGCCCAAAGGAAAAATCAATCGTTTTAAATAGGCTTGCGGTAATTGATATAAAAAATAAACCTGGTCCTTTTTCTCATCCTTGGCCGGGCTAAGATAAACATAATTGCCCTGCTTTTTTAAAAGCGCATAATGACCGGTCGCCACTTTTTTAATTTTTAATTTATCCGCCAGGTCCATCAATTCTTTAAATTTAAAAACGCGATTACACAAAATACAGGGGTTGGGTGTTAAACCACGAGCATAATCATCAACAAACGGTTTGATAACTCGTTTGGAAAAACTTCCACCGGATTTCAAACGATGCAACGGTACTTGCAAATAATCAGCGATTTTTTTGACATTAAGCCAATTATTTTTGGAAGCGTCACTTTTTAAATTATTCAAATAAACACCAATCACTTCATAACCTTGTTGGCGCAATAAATGCACACTAAAACTGGAATCAATGCCGCCGGACATGGCGAGCAATACCCTCTCTTTTTTAGATTTTTTCAAATTATTTTTGTTCATAAGCGATAATCACATTAGGCACGCTGGCCAAAGAATTATTAGACCATTTTACAAGATCACCGAGCACGCTCAAACCGCCGGAACTGCCGCCATCCAAATTCATTAAATTTTCAAGGCCCTCCAAATTCTGTCCCGCCCAAACCATCATGTCATACAAATTAAAATAAAAAGAATCCGTGCTGATCAAATAAATAAACTGCTCATCTTCACCGATTAAAGAACGACGCGCACCCTCTCCACCGTTATTTTTCAACAACATTTTCCCCTTGCTGATTAGCATTGGAAAATTTACCAAAATCTGTTCGTCATCTTTTAGAGTCTGTAAATTATTACTTGGTAAATATTGCAAAGATAATTTACCATTGGAATCAATGGTCACCGCGCCATCATAACTGTTATTGCCGGTCAAACTGATAATTTTACCTTTTCCTTTTAGCCATAAACCGCCGGTCGCCTTGTAATTTTCATCAAAAAATGAACCGTTGATTACCGCCAAAGCGTTTTGATTTTCAAAATGCCAAGCATTAACACTCAAAGGATTAACAACATTTTCTTGAATTTCAAAAATAAATTTATTTTTATTCAAACTCAAAACATTGATCCGCTCTTTTAAAACGCCATCTTTGTCGCGAACTTCAAAAACTTTCAAATGGGCGCTTTTACTGTTGTTTACTGCCGTCCAATCTGAATACAAATTTTGTTCAATGGTTCCTTGTTCTTCCAACGGCAAAACCGTGATTGTCCCATCACCGGAAAATTCACAAGCGCTAAAAACAAAAGACGACAAGAACAAAGTAATTGTTAAAAAATGTTTTGACACAAGTTTATTTTTTACCTAATAAAATGCCGGGAACATGATTATTATTTTCCGTTCTTTTCTTGCCGGCGTCACCAAAGTATACCAGTTGATTATGTGTAATGGAAGCGATACCCAGTTTCAAGCGCGTGGCATTGCTGGCATATAGAGTAAATAACTTATCGCCTTTTTTAATCTTTTGACCATATCGACAATGCATATGCATACCGGCATATTTATCTTTCGGCGTGCCTAAGTTCATACAAACGGCATTAATCGCCTTGCTGTCAATGTAAGTGATTTCCCCGGAATTATCCGCCAAGACCTGATATTTCACAACTTTCTTAATTACTTCTTCCGAAGACAAATCGGCCTTACCACCCTGCGCGACAATGATTTCGTTCATCTTTTCCCAAGCCTTACCGCTTTTAATTTGTTCTGTCGCCAATTTTTTCCCCTGTCCCTTACGACAAAAGCCCTTCAATTCCAAAAGTTCACCGGCCAAGTGAATCGCTTTGTTTTCCAAATCCATCGGACGATATTGATGTTGTTGTAAAACACGTAAAACATCACGCGCTTCCAAGGCCGGCCCAATCCCATGTCCTACCGGCTGTTTGGCATCACTCAAATTAATGCCAACCTTAATGCCAAAACGCGCCCCCAAACGCTTAAATTTATCGCCAACCAGCTTCCCGATTTTCAAATTGGGAACTTTCGCGCTCGGGCCAACCGGAATATCAATCATCAAATGATCCACCCCCATCGCCACTTTTTTAGCCATAATACTGACAATCATTTTATCATAAGGTTCCATCGCCAAAGGACGAGAAACGCGAATAATTTTGTCATCAGCCGGCGCCAAATTCAAACCGCCGCCCCAGACCATACAGCCATTGGTTTTTCTAACGATTTTTTTGATTTCTTCCATGGAAAACGAGACCGGCGCTAAAACTTCCATCGTGTCGGCAGTACCGGATGGCGAGGTTATCGCGCGGGACGAGGTTTTGGGAATAATCAAACCCAAAGAAGCGATAATCGGAATTACCACCATGGTCGTGCGGTTGCCAGCCAAACCGCCAATACAATGCTTATCCACGACTTTCTCGGGCAAGTTGATCATCTCACCGGTTTCAGCCATTGCTTTGGTTAAATAATACAATTCATCTTCAGTATAAGGACGAACAAAACTGGACATGGCGAAATAAGTCAACTCAACCTCACCCATTCGTCCTTCCACGATATCACTCATAATGGAATGAATTTCCTCATATTTTAAATCCTCACCACGCATTTTGCGCTTGATGGCTTCAATTGATAAAGGACGAGAAACCAAATTCAATTCCACGATATCCTCAGACTCCACATCAAATTTATCAGTGATTTCTTTGTAAATACCAAGATACCCCGGTTTTAAAGTGCTGGAATATTCAATATCACAAATCAATTCTTTCTTTTTGGAAAAAACGATTTGCACCTTATCGCCGGCTTGAATGCCATAATGAAAAGCCTCATCTTCACGAATCGCCGCGACCAAACGTCCGCCGGTGGAAAATCTGATGTTTTTCGTTTTTAGAAAAAATCCCATAGCTTTATTTTAAATTTAAATTAAAAAACACTAAATCTTTCCCCAATATTCAACCGCTTGAGCCAATTCTTTATATTCAGGCAATTTAATCGCTTTATTGAGAGAAATGCCACGCATCACCGCTGACACTGATTGCCAGGCCGCGCGCGCCCCCGCCCCGCTTCCCAAAGGATGACCGTGCACACCGCCCCCGTAGTTCATCACACAATCATTTCCCAATATTTTATGGAGTTTTTCAGTCATTCCCGGATGTAAACCACCGGACGCGATTGGCAATACCGGCTTCAAACTTCCCCATTTGGCGGTCAACATCTTATTTATTTCCAAAATATCTTCCTTCTTTCCTTCCATTTTCCCCACCACCGTTCCGGTATGCAATTGATCAATACCGGCCAAACGTGCCAATTCGGCCAAAACATACATGGTATAACCGTGTTTTTCGTTCTTGGTGAATAAACTATGCCCGGCGCGGTGTCCATGAATAATCAAATCAAAATTGGCTTTGCGCAACAATTGCACATTATCCAAACCAACCGAAACAATATCCACCATCACGCATTTACCGCCTTTCTTTTGCACATATTCAGCGCGATCAAACATCACATCCATCGGTCCGGTCACGTTGAAAACATGCACTTTTTTACATTTTGTTTCTTTTTCCACTTTTCTTTGCATTTCCATTACATAATCAACGCGATCTTCAAAACGATTAAAAGTCATATCAGTCAAATTCTCATCGTCTTTAATCAAATCAATGCCGTTTAACCAAACGTTATAAGCGACTTCAGCATGTTCTTTGGCACTCAAACCGACTTTTGGTTTGATGATACATCCCAAAATAGGACGTTTATAAATTTCCAACATTTTTCTCACCCCATTGATACCATATTTTGGTCCTTGAAAAGAATTACTGTAAGCATTTGGAAATTGGATATCCAATAAACGCAAATTTTTAATCAATTTCATGCTGAAAATATTACCCAAAATGCTAGAGGCCAACTGCGGAATACTGCCCAATTCAAATAAATCCAAAGGATACGCGATATGAACCAAATGTTTGTTGGGATCAACCTTATAAACCTTGGCACCCAATTTTTCCGCCACTGACGGACGCAAAGTCGCCAAATCCGTCCAAGTCCCGATTGATGATTCAGCGGCGATTTGCTCGGCCGCTTGCTTAATCGGCAAAGTGGATTCAACATAAAAAGTGCACAGCAAGTGCTTTTTTGGATCCGGATGTGTCCCTAAACGTAAATAGCCCATAGTATTTTTTTATTTTTAATGATTTTTCTAACTGATATTATACCGAATTTTCACCAGACTGACAAACAGAGTTAAATTTTCCTAACCACATAACAATTATCAGTAATATCATAACCGTTAAAAGCAAAATGTTTTCCTAGAGAAGTTCGATTTTGACTATTAAAAATATATTCCTTATGCATATGACTGATGGTCAACGAATAATTACTGATTGCCCCATCATTTCCCGGAATAATAATCTTTTTAACTCCTCTGGCTTGTAAGCCCGGGGTTATTTTATTGATAAAATTCTCAATAAATTCCCCAACATTCACTTCGTGTTCTCGTGGAATATCAAAAGCACGTAGTAAGGCCACTTTGTTGTTATCTTTATCCTCAAGCTCAAACACCAAAACCGAACCCAAAAATTCTTTGTTATCGCTGTCTTGTTCAGCAATGAACTTATATGGCACCAAGTTAGGATGGCGCGCCAGCAATGGATATTCAGCGGTATAACAAACATCAGCCAAATAACCGGACATCTCACCAATAAACCCACGATCCGGACAACATTGAATCTTAAAATTCCCTTTACCTGAATCCAAGGCTTTCATCTTATCCGCCACTTCCTTTAACTCCTTATATTGTTTATTAAACACAAGTCTCATAGTGAATTTACTATCAAGCTTGTTACTCTCTTTAATCTTCTGCCAAGCTTCATCGGTCCAATACTTCTCTTTATTGTCTTTCTCAGTGTTTAAAATATGATCTTTGGCAAAGTTATCTATCAAATCCAGCAAATGCAAAATCCCCAAAGCGTTTAATTCACCTTGCATGGAAGTACGAATACGCTCCACCCGATCAACTGTACCATAACCTTGATCCAACATTTTTCTAAACACAATTTTACGTAATTCATCTTGTAAACCGGAACGCTCTATCATGGATTTATCTAAATCCAACAATTGCAACAATAATTCATCATAAGACTTGGATTTTATCTCTCCCTTTTCTTTAATTTCTTTAAAATCCAATTTTTCCAAATTAGATATTATTAACATTAACTTTTCTCGTTGTTGCGCAATATATTGATTATCTGTTTTGTTTTCCAATTCTTTAAGTTTCGCCTGAATCTTTTCAATCACCGATTTTTTTAAAGATAAAAACTTATCTTTATCTGCGGTTTCAGTAGAAAAAATCTTTAAAACATCTTTTTTCAAAATATTATATGAGCTGTCCGGTTTTTCTAAGTTGCTTTTATCAAATTCATATTCCACCTTATTGGCTTGTAGTTTAAATGACTTATATTCTTCCGGTGTGGGTGCATATTCACCACGAGAATAATTATAACTGTCTTCTTGATAATAATCGTCGTCATCATAATTATTATTATCATAATCATCATACTCTGAATAATCATCATCTTGAGATAAATTACCTTGTTCCCCGGATTTTTCAGTTGCTTTTTCCGAATAAGCAATAAAATCTTGAATAATTTGGTCAAATGGCGGGCGCCCGGTATCAAAACGATGAGTGTTTTTACCGGTAATCTGCGACAATAAAGTAATTTCAAAATGACTTAAAGTCTTTAAGTATTCTGCCGTAATCTCCTGACTGGAAAAAACTTTCTGCTGCAAAGTTTTGTATTTTTTCTCCAAAATTTCCAAACTGGTGATTTCATCTTCATATACCTGCTCAGGCGGAAGATTATCCAACTTCCCCTTATTGAAAAGTTGTAAATTTCTAAAGTACTCATATAATAAAGTGTTTTTTGCCAAACCATATTTTTTAACAAATTCCGTGGTGATTTCAAAATCAATGTCATTGACATTAAATAATTCATATTTATTCAAATACTGCAAAAACTCACTGGTTCTGTCGTATTCATTATGTGTAAAAGCATTGCGTTTTTCATCACGCTCTTTGGATTTTGGCAAAAAATCAAGGAATTCATTGACCGGTTTTTCACCTAATTTTTCTTGCCAATCCGTTTTTTCACCAAAGTGCAAGTAAAGTGAGTCGCGGATGGGGTCGTCAGGATATTTTTCTTTAAATTTCTTACAAATATTTTCTAAGCCAAAAGTGTTTTTAATAATTTTTAAATTTTCAATCAAAATATTTTTATAATTAAGTAAAAGAAAAAAGAAAATATCATCTATATCTTTATTATCAAGACCCCTGAAGTTTTGTAAATATTTAGCTACCAATTCACCTTTCCCCACATCGATCAATTTAATTGCCACTTCTTTATCCAACCCCCTGAAACTTTTTAAATGATTAGCTACATAATCGACTTTTCCTTTCTCAATCAATTTCTTAGCTATTTCTTTGTCCAACTCAACAGAAAAACGATAAAAAAACTTAACTACATAATCAAAATATCCATTCTCAATCAATTTCATCACTGAATCCTTATTTAAACCACTAAATTCTTCTAAATTATTAGCCACCGCCCAAATTTCCCCACTCTCAATCAATTTCGTCGCCACCTCACTATTCAAATTTTTAAAACATTGTAAATGTTTATACACAGATTCACTTTGTCCGGTCTCTATTAATTTCATTGCTATTTCTTCATTCAAAACCAAACCACTAAACTTTTCTTTATTATTAAGCACATACTGACCTTTGCCCAATTCAATCAATTTTATGGCCACTTCTTCATCCACCCCATCAAAATCATATATATTTACGTAATCAACTAGCCCGGTCTCTATTAATTTCATTGCTATTTCCTTATTCAAAACCAAACCACTAAACTTTTCTTTATTATTAAGCACATACCAACCTTGGCCCAATTCAACCAATTGCATGGCTACCTTATTACTCAAATCAATAAAACTTTTTAAGTTTTTAGCCAGAAATTTACTTTGTCCAGTCTCTATTAATTTTGTTGCTATTTCTTCATCCAAAATTAAACCCTTAAACTTATACTGATTAGTCCAAACCCAACTAGTGAAAACCCAACCAGCTTTTCTAGCCTCAATAAGTTTCATGACCACTTCTCTATGATCCAAACCACTAAAATTATCTAAATATATAGGCACATATTCACCTTCCCCCATCTCAATAAGCTTCATCGCGATTTCCTTATGCGAAAATTCCGGAAATTCATCCAAATGCCAACAAATATAATCAGCTCCTTTTTCTTTAATAACTTTTGATAGTTTTTCCTCTAAAGATAATTCTGGTTTTATTTCTTGTGCCGCTTCTAAAAACTCACCTTTTTCCATATTAAAATATTTTCATTTAAATATTATTTAACCCTAAAACCACTCCCCATACTCACGCTTCACCACTTTGGCCACGTCTTTTGGTTTAACTAAACCAAACTCGGTAATGTAAGCGGTGATAAACTCCGGCGGAATCATATCAAAAGCCAAGTTAATCAGTTTTAAACCTCTCGGGGGTTTGGCCCAAATCTCTTTAGGTTCGCGCTCTTCGATTTTTATATAAGCGCCACGCTTTAAATCTGATTCAATTTTCAACAAAGAAGTGGCGATATAAACGGGAATCCCCGAATGATAAGCACTCAAAGCAATTCCATAACTGCCGATTTTATTGACGCAAGCCCCGTCCAGCGCGATCGCGTCACAACCCAAAAATACTGATGAAATATCCAAATCTTTACCGCTAAAATGACTGATCAAATATGCCGAAGCCCCATCCACCAACATCGTGTTGGGCAAACCGGCTTTGCGCAAATTCTCACTGGTAATACGTCCCTGAAACAAGGGACGTGTTTCATCATTAAAAACTTTAAATTTACGTTTCTTGTAAGCTTCAATTAAAATTCCCGTCACCATGGAAGAATGACAATGAGTAAAGACCTGGTCGCCACGACTGATCAATTTTTGACCGTATTCGGTAACGCTTTTCTTGTGCTCGTGCAGTAAATTCAAAAAATATTTCCCCCAATAATCACTTTTTTTCGCTAAATCTTGGGCTGAGCTTAAAGTATTATCTTTTAACAATTTTTGATAAATAAAATCCAAGGCGTTGCGGGTCAGGGGCTCGGTTTCACGCAAATTTGCCAATTCTTCTTTGAATTTTTTAGCGGATTTTAAAATTTCCAACGGAGAAACTTTGTCGGCAAACGATCCGACATAAACACAAAAAAGCTTGATGCTTTCCTTCGCGACGTTGGTGGCGCCTTGAATTTTAATATCTTCAATATCATCCATCACTTTTTCGATTTTTTTCAAAGTTTGTTTTTTGTTTTTAAACATATTTTTAAATTTTTATTTCTTCACCCAAAACCGGCATCAACACTTCAGTCCCCGGTTTTAATTTTAAAATTTCCGCACGCAAAACCTCCATTTTTTCCGGCTGCCCATGCACCAAGAAAACCTTTTTCAGTTTTGGCATCTTTTCAATGTAATTTAACAAATCCAACTTATCGGCATGCCCGGACAATGAATCCAAAGACTCAATTTGCGCCTTTACCGGCACCAATTCTTTGAAAATCATCAAATCACTGGGCTGCTCCAACAATTGTTTGCCCAAAGTCTCGCCGGCCATAAAGCCCACCACCAAAACCAAGTTCTTGGAATTGGGCAAATGATGCATAAAATGGAAAATCATCCGGCCACCGGACAACATTCCCGAACCGGCAATAATAATCGCTTGGCCTTTGTAACCATTAAGCATTTTTGATTCCTCAATTCCTTCAATGTAATTGATATATTCCGCTTTAAACGGATTTTTGCCGCGTTTATAAAATTCCTGACGACTTTCTTCATCAAAATATTCTTTGTAATCTTCATAAACTTCCACCATTTGATTGGCCAGCGGACTATCCACGAAAATCGGGATTTTCGGCAAGCGCCCCTGTTCCATCAGCCAATGCAAAATATACAAAAGCTCTTGCGTTCTTTCCAAAGCAAAGGCCGGAATCAAAACCTTACCACCACGCTCATAAACATCCTTAATCAACCACACAAAATCATCAAAAACCGTGCTGATATCGGTATGAACGCCATTGCCGTAGGTGCTTTCGCAAATCAAATATTCCGCTTCGGTGTAAATATCCGGATCTTGCAACAAAGGCATAAAACGGCGGCCGTAGTCGCCGGTAAACAATAAGGTTTTATTTTGCCCGTCATCCTCATCTTTAAATTTCAAAACAATCTGCCCGGACCCCAAAATATGACCGGCATTATGAAATTCCGCTTGGATATTTTTATCCAATTGCAATTCCTCGTAATATTTGACGCCAATCACGTTTTTCCAGGCGTATTCCACGTCCGTGTCTTTGTAAATCGGTTCGGTAATCGTGCCATAAACTTTATAAATCTGAGCGGCCGCCTGCGCTTGCAGCTTGGCGGCATCCAAAGCAATCAATCGTGATAAATCTTTAGTCGGTTTGGTGCAATAAACCGAGCCTTTAAATCCTTGCTTATACAAATTGGGAATATTTCCACAGTGATCCAAATGCGCGTGTGACAACAAAACCGCATCCAACATTTCCGGATCAAATAAAAAATTGCGGTTATAGATCAAATCGCTATCCGAATTAGTCTGTTTAAAACCGCAATCCAATAAAAAATTCTTGTTGTTTATCGTTAACAAATGCTGGGAACCGGTCACTTCCTGGGCCGCTCCGCAAAATTTGATTTTCATATTTTGTTTTTAGATGTTTATCCGATAAATGCTAAAAATATTATAACAAATTTTTATCATTTGGGGAAATTGATTGCGTTTTTTTTTTACACATTCCCGCCCCTCTTAATTTTTATGACGCCCATTGGGCCGAGGAGGTTAAAATTTTGAGGTGAGTTTGAGTTAATACGAAAACGAACCCAAAATTTTCCGTTCGGACCAGGAGGGCGAAAGAAAAATTAAGAGGGCGGGACACCAATAAACAACGCGCAAAAACAAACATTAATCTTTTTTGAGTAACGCCAAATACGCGCTTTGCGGTAATTTTACTTTACCGAACTGCGCCATGCGCTTCTTGCCTTCTTTTTGTTTATTTAAAAGCTTCATTTTACGAGTGACATCGCCGCCGTATAGTTTGGCGGTCACGTCCTTACGCAACGCCGAGATCTTTTCCGAAGCAACGATTTTCCCGCCCAAAATCGCCTGCACTTTAATGACAAACAACTGACGCGGAATCACTTCTTTCAATTTCTCCACAATGCGCTTACCCTCACGGTGTGCCGCCTCACGATAAACCATAATGGACAATGCTTCCACCGGCTCTTCGGCAATATAAATCATCAAACGAACGATATCGGCCGCCTGATAACGAATAAATTCATAATTAAACGAGGCATAACCGGAACTG
The DNA here is from genome assembly GCA_036769805.1 of Patescibacteria group bacterium. Lineage (GTDB taxonomy): Bacteria > Patescibacteriota > Patescibacteriia > DYGC01 > DYGC01 > DYGC01. The sequence goes on along the minus strand of DAIPKK010000004.1, from coordinate 16,471 downwards.
ATACTCTTCAACTGATCATAAAAATCCACAATTACTCCGGACAAAGGTAATTCATATTTCAAAACGACACGGTTTTCCTCATAATCATTCAAACTGTCCAAATAATCCGTGCCCAAATAAACGCCATGGCGATCTTGCGCCAACTGCATAATCGCGCCTAAAAACTTTTGCGGCGTGACGATTTCAGCGCGCACCATCGGTTCTTCCACCATTTCAATGCGCGTCGGGTCGGGCCACTGCGCCGGATTGGAAATCAAAACCTGTTTATCATTTAAAATCTGATCTTTGGAAAAGTTTTTGCCAAAAGACAAAACATCACCGCGCGACGTCACTTTATAAGCGACGCTCGGCACGGTCACAACCAACTCCAAGTCGTATTCGCGCGTCAAACGCTCCTGAATAATATCCAAATGCAATAAACCCAAAAACCCGCAACGAAAACCGCTACCCAAAGCCAAGGAATGTTCCGGTTCATAAACCAAAGAAGCGTCGTTCAATTTCAATTTTTCCAAAGCATTGCGCAATTGATTGTGTTTATCACCGCCATCGGTAAAAAAACTGGCAAACACCATCGGTTTGACATCTTTATAACCGGCCAATGCCGGCAGATTCGCCGAATGATTTTTCAGAAAAATCGTATCACCGACTTTACACTGCCCGATTTCTTTAATCCCGCTAATCACATAACCGATTTGCCCGGAATGTAAAACTTCTTCCTTTTTCAAATGAGGCGTAAAAATCCCCACTTCCAAAACCTCACTTTCCATGCCGGTGGCGTTCAAATAAATCGTCTGTCCGGGGCGAATTTCGCCGTCAAACACGCGAATATAATTAATCACGCCCTTGTATTCATTAAACACCGCATCAAAAATCAAAGCGCGAAAATCGGAATAATTATCTTTAGGTGGACTGACTTTATCAATCACGCGTTGCAAAACCGCCTCAATTCCCTGGCCGGTCTTGGCGGAAATCGCCAAAATATCTTCATCTTTACAACCAATCAAATTAATGATTTCTCGCTTCACTTTTTCCACGTTGGCCATTGGCAAATCAATTTTATTGATTACCGGAATGATTTCCAAGCCCTGATCCAAAGCTAAATATAAATTGGTCAAAGTTTGCGCTTGAATACCCTGAGTGGCGTCCACCAACAACAAAGCCCCTTCCACGGCCGCCAAAGATCGCGAAACTTCGTAATTGAAGTCAACATGGCCGGGGGTGTCAATCAAATTCAAAATAAAAGTTTCATTTTTGTATTGATAAGCCATGGTCGCCGGCTGCAATTTGATGGTAATACCCCGCTCGCGCTCCAAATCCATCATATCCAAAAGTTGCGCTTTCATTTCTCGCTCGGAAACGGTACGCGTCAATTCCAAAAAACGATCCGCCAGGGTCGATTTTCCATGATCAATGTGCGCGATGATGCAAAAATTACGAATTTTGCTTTTTTCCATAAAAAATATGTTTTACACGTTTAATTGCTTTGTTTTCCCATTCATTAAATTCGGGAACATTCAACAGTTTAATGATTAAATAATAAACGATTCCCCCCAAAAGTAAAGAGACCATAATTTGCCCGATCACCTGCCAAACCGCCGTCAAATCAAACCACGTCCCCCAAATTATCTTATAAGTCTGAATACTCGCGGCCATCGCTCCGGTGGCGATCAAATTTTTAATGACAAAACGCCACAAATCATAAGTTTTACTGCGATTATCCCCGATTTTATGACGTAACCACTTCCATAACAAAACCAATTGAATGGTGTTGGAAATGGTAAACGCTAAAGCCAAACCTAAAACCCCGAGCGTCTGACTATGCAGATATTCGTGCAAAAATGAAGGTACCGGTAAATTGATTAAAGTATAACTCAAGGTGACATTTAAAAAAGTGCTGACCAAGGCGATTAAAAACGGCGTGACTGTATTTTCCAAAGCGTAAAACGCCCGCACCAATAACGGGATGAGGCTTTGCGCCAATAAGCTCAAAGCAAAGATTCCCAAAGTTTCCATGGTCAAAATGGTGGCGTTCCAATCAAATTTACCGCTTCCCAAAACCAAACGAACAATTTGGGCGCGCAACAAAATAAAAATAACCGTTGCCGGTAAAACAAAAAATATTACCTTTTTGACGGTAATATAAAACAAATCAAAATATTTTTCCCACTCGACGCTTTGGTAATAATTGGACAACAAGGGGAAGGCGGCGATCGCGAAAGGAATGCCAATCAAACTCAGAGGCAAAGCTTGCAAGTTATTGGCGAAGTTGAAAACGCTCAAGCTACCGACGGCCAAGGTGGTGGCGATGGTCGTGATGTAAATCAAATTGATTTGCGACAAAGCCAAAGTTAAAAAGCGTGGCAAAGACATTTTCAACAACAATTTCATATCACCGTTACCCTGCTTTACCAAAAAGTGATACTTATATCCCATGGAACGCATCGCGAACCAATTTAAAACCAAATGGAAAAACGCCCCGACAATCACCCCGAAAACCACGCCTTTAATACCATAAATCGGCGCCAAAAAGAAAATACCGGCAATAATGCCGATATTGTAAAACAAAGGAGCCAAACTATAAATAACAAATTGTTTGTAAACTTGCACCGCGCTCCCAAAAATACTGGACAAACCAAGCAACAAAGGACTCAAAAACAAAAATCTGGTCAAATAAACCACTTGCTCCATTTGGGCGTCGCTAAAACCGGGAGTCAAAACTTTCATCACCGGCTCGGTGAAAATCAAAAAAATCAAACTGATGGCGCCAAAAACCAAAATATACAAATTCACCATCTGATTTAACAATTTCCAGAATTTGTCACGCCCGCTCTCCTGACACAAATATTTGCTCATAATCGGAATCAAACCGGCTGAAACCACTCCTAAAATCAACAAGTTCATAATAAAATCAGGCAAACGGAAAGCGGCGTAATAAACGTCCAAGTCGGCGCCCGCCCCGAAAAATCTGGCCAATAAGTGATCACGCAAAATCCCTAGAAACTTAGTTAAAAGGGAAAAGACGCTGATAATAATCGCGGCAATGGATACGCTATCAATCTGAGCCAATATTTTTTTAAGCATTCTTAAATTGAGTTATTTCCTTAGCAATTACAAAGGCCTCATCACTTTTCAACTGCAAAACTTGCAATTTCGGACAGAGTGTACGCAAATATTTCAAATCATTCCACAGAAATCCGAAAATAATATCACTGCGACTACCAATCGCCCCGCCCAAAACCACCAAATCCACGCACGGCATCAAGGCACTATAAGCGCCAATATATTTTAACAAACGACGACGGAAAATACGTAAAGCCAAATCAGCGCGCTTGCACTTCTTTAGCATTTCTTTTTTGGCGGTATATCCGGGAACTTTATAATTATTCAATAATAAAACATCCCGAAAATCCTTGCAACCGCTGATTCCCAACCACCCCGAATCTTTGTTTAACAAATTCTTAACATCCTCCAAAGAATATTTCAGTTTTTCCTGCAAATAAATCACGATTCCGGGATCAATATCACCACCCCGCGTGGACATCATCAAACCTTCCATGGGCGTAAACCCCATGCTGGTGTCAATCGGACGGCCGTTCTGAATGGCGGTGATACTGCAACCGCTCCCCAAATGGCAAGAAATCAAATTCACTTTATTTTTTGGTTTACGCAATAATTTTGCGGCTTGTTCCAATAAATGTTGATGAGATAAACCATGAAAACCGTAACGTTGAATCCCCTCTTTTTCATATAAATCATAAGACAAAGGATAAACTTTGCTTTCCTCCGGCAAATCAGCATAAAAAGCCGTATCAAACATGGCGTAATGCTTGGCTTTTTTAAACAAAGCCATACTTAATTTGATGATTGCCAAGGCGGGCGGATTATGAAGCGGCGCCAAATGTGACACCTTTTCCAAATCTTTCAAAACCGTTTTATTCAAAACCGTCACAGACTGATATTTTTTACCGCCATGCACCACGCGATAACCGATCTTATCAATATCAAATAAAAATTTTTCCGCTTCCAAAATCATTTGCACGCATTTTAAAGCACAGTGATAATCACCGATTTCATTGCAACCGATGGAACGATGAATGATTTCTCCGTCAAACACCTGGTAATCGGTTTTATTGTTGCCTTCACCGATTTTTTCCACGTTTCCCTCTAATAATTTGTGCAATTTCTGATCAAACACCGTGAATTTCAAGGATGAACTGCCGGCATTTAAAATCAAAATTTTGTTTTTCTCCATATTGATATTTTTTAAAATACAAATAAACCCGAAATAAGGCTATTAACAGTATAGCAAATTTAAAAAAAATTATAAAATCAACATCGCGTCACCGAAACTGAAAAAATGATATTTCTTCTGAACAGCGATTTTATACAGATTCAAAAGCTCGTCTTTACCGGTCATCGCCGAGACCAACATTAACAAAGTACTTTTTGGCAAATGGAAATTAGTAATCAAACCGTCCAAAATTTTAAAATGATAACCGGGATAAATAAAAATCCCAATCTCTTCCGTTAAAATATCAGGCAGCTTCGCCAACTTTTCCGGGCTATAATTTAAATACTTGGCAACCAATCCTTCCAAAACGCGAACGGTCGTCGTCCCTACGGAAATAATGGGCCGGCCGACTTTTTTCGCTTCCAAAATTTTCAGTAAAGTTTTCTTATCAATCATACCCAACTCCGAATGCATTTTATGTTGGGTAATATCTTCATGGCGTACCGGACTGAACGTTCCCAAACCCACGTGCAGTGTCACTTTCGCGAACTCAGTGCCGGCGTTTTCCAAACCCTTCAGCAAACGCTGCGTAAAATGCAAACCGGCGGTGGGCGCGGCAACCGAACCTTTTTTACTGCTATCGGCGTAAATCGTTTGATATTGTTTTTTCAACCATTGCTTGATGTGAGTATTACTCTGCTCAATCTTGATATACGGCGGTAAGGGAATCAAACCGGTCCGATTTAAAATTCGCCCCAATTCCGGCTCATGATAATTAAATTCCACCAGCCAGCGTTGCTCATCAACCGGCTCCAAAATTTTCGCTTGCAAATTACTGTGATGAAAACGAATAATCATCCCCGCTTTTTTGTTTTTTCCTTTTAATAAAACTTCCCACAAATTATCATTCATTTGTTTCAATAAAAAAATCTCAAACTTGCCTTCGGTGGCTTGCTTTTGTCCAAGTAAACGAGCGGGAATAACTTGGGAATCATTGAAAACCAAAAGGCTACCGGCCGGCAAATACTTTTTCAAATTATAAAAGTGATCATGCTTTGTTTCTTTTTTGTCACGTTTATAAACCAAAAGCCGGCAATGATCCCGCGGGACAGCCGGCTTTTGGGCGATTAGCTTTTCTGGCAGAATAAAATCGTAATCGCTTAGAGAGTACATATTTTTTAGAATAAGTTTTTATCGTCGTTGATGCTCCAATCGTCATTGATCGCCGGAATTTCACTGATATCGGTGATGGCCGGACCAATCTTGTAATTGGTAAAATAATGATTTTCCAAATCATCAATCATGCTTTCCCAATCTTGGCCATAAATTTGTTCAGCCAAAGAAGCGCTCACCGGACGTAAAATTCCTCCCGGCGCGACGTAAAAGATTTCCGCCACACTTTCGGTTGTAATTAAACGATAGCCAGGTTTATAAGTAACATTACCACCAATGGTAATTTCACCGACTTCTTCCAAAGTTTTTTCAGCGGTCACTTCACGATCGCCAAACCAACTCTTGAAAGTTCCTTCGGTCGGGAAAATATAACGTTTCTTATCGGCTCCCAAATAATAAATCCAAGTTTCACTGTCACTGATTTTAACCTTAAAAACATTGGCAAAATCTTTTTCAATCGCATCGCGTTGCTCCGGCGTGACATTTTCATCGGTTTTTCCCCAATCACAGGCACTCACCACAAACAAGGCCAACAACGGAATCATCGCGAACAAAATTTTGTTTAAGTTCATAATTTTTTATTTAATCATTAGCTTATGAAATAATTCAATAAAACGTAGCCACCACCAAAAATCAACAACGCCACTCCCCCGACAATCGCGAATAACAACAAAACCCGCTTAAATGTACCCAGTAATCCGGATTTGATTTTTTTTAAAGAGACTTCTTCTTTAATTTCATCCAATAACTTTTTCTGCGGCTTAGCTTCCGTCTCCGGCTTATAAATCTCTTTTAACTCATTTTTGTAAAATTGTCGAGTCCAATTATCCATTTTTTTGATTTTTAGTTGATGATAGTGCCGGTAAATTTTTCAAAACCCAAGAATTGTCTGATGGTTTTAATATTCTTACCGTTCAAATAATACAAAGACATGCCGGATTTGGCAGCCAATTTGCTGGCTACCGGATCAAACGGCAAGTGACGGCCCGGCTGCCACGCGTCATCACCGTGGAATATTTTGAAATATTCTTGCCACGTTAAACTCTCAAACTTTTTGGCTTTCGGGTTGTTACGTGGGTCGCTGTCATAAATGTAATCGGTATCAGATAAATTGATCAAATTGGAACAACCCAATTGTTTGGCAATCAAAGTGGAAACATAATCCGTGGAAAAACCCGGCTTCCAACCGCCGCAAATAAACAGATTATTCTTCGCCCAAGTTTTGATTTTACGCGGATCTTCAAAAACTTCCGGTTTATCGGCAAACAAAAAGTTCAAAAACAAAGCGTTGATGCGGGTCGCTTGAATTCCCAAATAATCCAGTTGCTCATCGGTATATCCAAAGTGACGACCGGCTTCTTGGTAAAAACGCGCCGTCTTTCCACCACCCATCACCAAAACAAAACGATAACCTTGTTCCAAATAATCTTCAATCAATTGCTTCCACTCTTTGATAAAATCCAAATTAAACTGACCGGTGCTTTTATCGAAAATCAAAGAACCGCCCAAAGAAATCACAAAACTGCGATCACTGTCGCTATGCTCACTTTTTACGATTTTCTTCGCGACTTTTTTAAGAGAAGATTTTTTTACACTCACGGACTTACTTTTTGCAACTTTTTTCATAAACTCAATTTATTTAATTATTATTTATTGTATTTATTGGCGTGTTCCGCTTCTAACGCCCGGTATAGTTGTTCCAGCAATATCAGTTTAGCCAATTGATGATTAAATGTTAAGGGGCTCAAAGCCAGCCTAAAATCGCAGGCGGCGCGCACGCTCGGCGGCAGACCGTAAGGACCACCGATTAAAAACCTCCAATGCCGACGCGAATCACTTTGAATAAATTTGGCAAAATCCTCGGTGTCATACATTTTACCATCCAAATCCAAAGCGACAAAATAATCATCATCTTTCTTTTTATCCAAGATCTTTTGCCACAATGGCAATTCCGCTTTCCAAATTTCTTCCGCTTGCTCCCGTTGATAAATATTACCGGGAGACAACTCTCGTTGCTCCACGTCCGCCCATTTGCTTAAGTAAACAACGTATTGCTCTTGCAAATCTTTCCACAATTGATTTTTATCCGATTGCATGGAAACAATCGCGAATTTATATTTGGCCATAATTATGAATTTTTACTTAATTGTCCGCAAGCCCCACCGATTTCCTGGCCCAAAGAATCTCGCCAAGTATAATGAATATTCTCGGCTTTCAATAAAGCCTCCAAGCGACGCAATTGCTCGGCTGAGCTGGATTGAAAATCCGCCGCCGAATGCGGGTTATAAGGAATCATATTAACATGCAATAATTTACGCTCGGATTTTTTAATTCTTTCCACCACCAAACGCATTTCCTCAACTGAATCATTTAAATGTTCAATTAAAATATATTCCAAAAATAATTTGCGGCGATGTTTGCCAAAATAATAATTAATACTGTCCCACAGCTGATTCAAGCTATAAGTATTGGCAATGGGCATAAGTTTCTGCCGAACAGCGTCGCTGCCGGCGTGCAAAGAAATCGCCAAATTCACCGGCCAATCCAAATCGGAAAACTCCTTAATTTTGTCCGGTAAGCCGGCCGTGGAAATGGTAATATGACGATGTCCGATACCATAATTATCATGCAAATATTCAATCGCTCGCTTCACTTCCGGCCAGTTAAGAAAAGGCTCGCCCATGCCCATGAAAACCAAATTTTTAATACTGTCCGCCTTGCCGTTTTGGTTCAAATAAATCAACCATGCTTGAAATTGCTCAATTATTTCCTCGGCCGTTAAATTACGAATAAAACCGCCTTGTCCGGTGGCACAAAACTTACAATTCAGCGGACAGCCCAACTGCGATGACAAACAAATCGTATCGTAATTATGATAACGCATCAGCACCGTTTCCACCCACTTATCGTCGTCGCCGTATTTAATGATCGCTTTGGCGGAGCGGCGGTCGGCGCTTTCCAAATATTTAATTTCCGTGACATTATGCAAAGCCGGTAAATCATTTTTCAAAGTCTTAGGCCAAGTTAACAAACCTTCAACGTTCGGCCAAGCTTTCAAGTCCCGGGAAAAATAATAATCCAAAAATTGTCGCCAGCGATAAGCGGGCGCGCCCTGCTCTGCCAAATGTTTTTTTACATCCGGTAAATTAATCATCTTGTTTATCTTCTTCTAAAACTAAATCTTGAAAATGTTCATACAATTCTTTGGCCTTGGCCATCATTTGTTGATACTGCAAAGCCTGGCTCTCTTCCAAAGGATTGGCACCCACCTCTGATAAATTTTGATATAAATAATCCAAATTTCCCAAAATCATCTGACGCAAATCATCGGCACTCGGCTTGCGATCATAAAGCATCACCTTATCACCTTTAAACAAACCTTGCTCAGCCATTTTTGCGTCCAAATTATCATCCCACAATTCCGCTTCTTCCGGAAAATCATAACACAAAAAACGAGAGTCGTTTTTTAAATAATCTTTTAATGTTTCCTTATCCAAAGTCCAAGCTTCCTGCTCCTGCAACAATAAATGGACCAACTTGCTGATCGGTAACAAGACTTCATCTTCTTCGCGCAGAATCATTTCCGCCAAGTTTAAAACATTGTCTTTGCAGTATTCCATATTATTAAAATCACTTAATAAAAATTAAAACGGCAATGGTAAATTACGGTCGGCGCGTGGTTTTACCTGCTGAACATTTTTAGTGTTCATCGCCGCACTGTTATTTTCAGCACTTTCAGCAAGTGTATTTTCCGCGTTACCATTCTGATGTTCGCGGTTGATGTAAATTTTACCGGACATCAAGTGCTGATATTCGGTCCAGTTATCATTTAAGAAACCGGGATTTTGCATCACCTTTTGCCAAATCTGCAATTGTGAAGACATGTAATCCAACAAATGCACAAACATCGCTTCCATGGTGCGCGGCTCCACCGGACTGCCCAACTCCAATTTCAAATGGTGGGCCAAAATAATATGCAAAACCTGAGCTTTCAAGGCTGCCGGGAATCCGGGAATCTGATCAATAAAATCTTCCACCAAAGAACTACCCTGATAAATATGCCCCAACAAACTGCCTTCCAAACTCCGACCAATCACGCTACCGACCGACAACTCATTAATTTTGCCGATATCATGTAAAATCACGCCGGTAATCACCAAATCGCGATCAGCTTCCGGATAAATCTTGAAAGCCTCTTCGCCCAAGCTCAACATTTCCACCGTATGACGAAGCAAACCTCCGATAAAATCATGATGGACGCGTTCCGCCGCCGGCCACGTTTTGAAGCGTTGGGCCCATTCGGCATCGCCTAAGATATTTTGCAATAACTGTTTTAAATATTGATTTTCCACGGAATTGGCAAAACGCAACAAACGCGCCCAAAATTCATCCAAATCCAAATCAATCGTTTTAATAAAATCAGCCACATCAAAGTCGTCGGTTTTGTTCATTCCACTGACAATCAATTGCAAGCCGGCACCATTATAGTTTTCCTCCACGCTCGCCTCCACCGCCACGATATCGTTAACAATAATGTTCTCGTCGCTGGCGGCGATGCCATCAGTCCAAACTTTCCCGCTGATTTCACCGGTTTTATCGGCAAAACGCACGTCCCAATACGGTAAATTATTTTTTGTGGTTTTCTTAGCCAAACTTTTCAAAACAAACGCTTCACAAGATAACTTTTGTCCCAGTTGCAAATCTTTAATAAAAAAACTTTTCATAATATAAAATTAAATTTTATTATTTTACCCATTCGTCGGTTTGCCGTGGCAACAAGGATTTCGGATCCAAATGTTCCGCCAAAATAAACTTACTGATACGCTCCATACGGACGCCCTGCGAGCCTTTCACAAAATACAAATCGCCGGGGCTAATATAATCGGCCAAAAATTCGGCGGCGTATTTGGAATGCGTGAAATGATAAACTTCTTTTTTACCTTGCGCTTTCAAATAATCATAAATGACGGTGCTCAACTGCCCCACGGTAATCACCACCGCGATATTACTTTCCGCCAAGCGCTTGGCAACGCGCAGATGATACATTTCTTTTTCCTCACCCAATTCCAACATATCTCCCAAAACAAAAATTTTACGATATTCATCATTGGAAAAATCATTTAATAATTCCACCGCCTTTTCCACGGCCACCGGCGATGCATTATAACTGTCGTCAATCAACAAACTGCCGTTCTTTCCTTCCAAAAGCTGTAAACGCCCCTTGGGTAAACGATATTCCTTCAAACTGTTGATTGACTCAATGATATTGATATTATGCGCTAAACCGACGGCAATCGCCGCCAAAATAGAATACAAACTGAAGGGGGCGATCAAATGCGGAAAATGGAAAGGAATCATTGTTTCTTTATACAAAACTTTACCTTTCACCCCTTCCACCAAAGAATTACCTTCATTTAGTTGATATAAACGCAAATCCGCTTGCTCGGAAAATCCATAAGTCAAAGTTTTCGCTTTTGTTTCATCCTTTAACTTATCCGCCCAATCTTCATCGGCATTAAAAATCGCCCAGTCATTTTTGGATAAATGCGTGGCGATATTTTTCTTTTCATTATAAACACCGTTCAAAGTCTTAAAAAACTCCAAATGCACCGGCGCGACATGTGTCAAAACCCCAAGATCGCAAGGTGCCAAAGTTGTCAGATATTTAATGTCACCGGGATGATCGGCGCCCATCTCCAAAATCAAAATTTCCGGATACAAAGCGTCGGTGAACCACCAAGACATCAAACCTTTCCACAAAACCTTCCCCCATTTTAGAAAAGAACGCCCGCCGCTCTCGCCGCCAAGTATGGTAATCGGCACGCCCAACTCATTATTGTAATTTTTGACATTGGTGCGCACGCGATATTTATTTTTCAATACAAAATAAATCGCCTCCTTGGTGGAAGTTTTACCGATACTGCCGGTAATTCCAATCACTTTCGGCTGATATTTATTGAGCACGCGTTTTGCCAAAAAAGCGAGCATTTTTTCCAAAAGTTTTTTCATGAATATCTATTTTTATTGTTTATTTAATAGCCAAGTTAAGAAAAGGCACGCTGTTACCCATCATGTAAGCAGGCAAGACACCATTCCACTTTTCCACCGCTTTTAATTGAATCAAATCAGTATTGAATTTCAAAGCTTCCGCTTGGATTTTAATGGATTCGGCTTGGGCTTTGGCTTGAGCGATCGCTTGTTCCGCCTCTATTTTAATACGCTCCAAATCGTTCTTAGCTTTCAAAGACTTTTGTTGAGCCACTTGTTTTTCTTCAACCGCCAATTCATAAGCATCGGAAAAATCAAAGTTAACGATGGATAAATCATCAATCACAATATAAATCTCTTCCAAACGTTCTTTTAACTTCATTTTGATGTCTTCCTTTACTTCGTGACGTTTTTCAATCAATTCTTGAGCGGTAAATTGAGCGGTCGCCGCTTTGACGGATTCCTGCACCGCCGGATCAATAATCTTGCTTTCATAAGTCGCTCCGATTTCTTGCCATAATTTATTAACCATTTCCGGAACAATATGATAATTCAAGGCAATTACCGCCGAGACACTTTGAATATCTTTTGAATAAGACAGAACCTCCACCTCGTCTTTTTTGGTTTTAACATCCAAAATCTCCACTCTTTGGGCCACCGGCACCATAAAATGAATACCTTCGTCCAAAATTTTATCCGACACCGCACCCCAGGTTAAAACCACACCACGCTCACCGGCCCCGATAATCACAAAAGTTTGCCACAACACAATTAACACGGCAATACCAATTAAAATCACGGCGATTCCCAATTTTTTCATATGATTGGATTTAAATGATTAGTCTCTGATAAATAATATTATAGCTAATTTGGCTCGTTTTTACAAACCACGCTTTTTTTAAGATTAACAAGAAAGTGCGCGGGCGTCAATCAAATTTGACAAGTTTTTATTCTTTGCTATAATCAAAACTTCCTGCAAGGCACTGTGCTTTGCAGATAACCGAGCCCTCAAAAGCTCACGTCCAAAGGAGGATCACATGAAGAACAACATCACCGACCTGGCCCTTCTCGATGTCAACACCCTGACCCGGAACTTCAAGTTCGACACGGTCGAAACCGAGATCTACCAGAACATCGGCAAGACCTTCAAGGGCTACATCGGCAACGATGTCACCCCGGACAAGATCTTCCTGGGGCACGAGGACGTCGTGAAGGGCATCCAGAACACGATGAAGCTGGATGTGGCCAAGGTGGAGAACGTGCTGGTCAAGATGACCACGGGGAAAAACCCCCTGATCAACATCCGGCGCCACCCCGTCAACAACACCCGCATCGTCACCCCGACCAAGTACTTCTGGCAGAACTACGACAACAACAAGTAGTTCTCGGCCCGGGCCCAGAGCCCACCGCCGCCGGAAGTCCCTCGATCATCCTCGTTGTTCCCTCCTTTATCTCAAACAAAAATCCCACAATTGATTTTTGCCCTCAAGCAGCCCAAGCAACGGCTGCTCTTTTTTTTGTCTTGAACTCTGATTCATCTGATGTATCTTCAGAAAATATTTTTGCATAAAATAATATTTTTATCGCATTTATTGTTTTTCCTGATGAACTCTGACTTTTTATCATAATTCGTGAAATAACTTCATAGTCCTTCAAGCCAACCGCTTCGCGCTAGAGTTTATCCTGATGCAGATCAGGACGCTCTCGCGGGAGGACTCACAGACGAATCACAGTTCAAGACAACAATTAAAAAAACTGTCTTACTAAGACAGTTTCACTGAAATTTGAATCTTGAATTTTGCGGTTAAACCGCCGGAGTAACCTTTTCCACCACCACGGACGTGGCAGCGGCTTTGGCAGCCTGTTGCTGCGGCCAGGTGAGGACGTTGCGGACAGTACTTTCGCACTTGCCGTTCAAGACCAGCGGGAAGGACGTGGCCAGCTTGCTGGTCTCACCGGGCTTGATGTAGAAGAACGGATCTTTATCTCTTTTTCCGAGGTGCAACTCCACGACCTTGTCCGTCAAATTTTTGACGAACCATTCACCGGTTTTGGGAAACACTTCCACCAACTTGTGTTTCAGTCCGCCTTTATCGAAGTCAACGATGATTTTCTCATAATCCATGCTCCACTTCCTTTCTGAATTTTCATCCGGTTAAAAGACTAACATGAATTCAAATTAGCTTCGCCCACGGGATTCCAGAATTTTGCTTACAGCAAAATTCTGGAATGACCCCTTACAGCCGAAAAATCAAAGTTCAAAACAATTAAATTGCCTTTAACCGATAATTTCCATCATCGTCAATCGTGATTTTATGATTACGCAAAGTAAAACTGGCCGCTTGAGCATGCCCCCCGCCCCCGAATATCGCGGACAAACGGTTCAGCTCCGCCGCTCCTTTACTGCGCCAACTGACACGAATTTCGCCGACGGCTTGCTCTTTCAAAGCCAAAACATGCTCATAGCCTTGAACGCCCAGCAACCACGAATATAATAAATCCAAATCACTGATTGGCAAATCATATTTTTCCCATAAATCCAAAGGAACAACCGCGACAATCAATTTTTCAGCCGGTTTTAAAACCAAATTTTTTTCCAGAATTTCTCCTAAAAAACGCAATTTATTTAAAGGTAAACGATGAATTTGTCGCCCGATAAACACCGGATCAGCGCCCAAAGACTGCAAATCGGCACTGGCCTCAAAAGTTTCCACGGTGACGGCGCTGGTTTGATAATTATTGCTATCGGAAATAATACCGGTCAACAAAGCTTGCGCCATCTCTTTATTTATCGTCAGCTGTAAATCTTTCCATAAAAAATACAAAACTTGGCAAGCGGCGGCGCAATCATCCTGATTAAAAGCCAAATCAACTTTTAAGACCTTACCATTATGATGATCAACCTGTACTTTTTTTAAATCGGGATGCTGCACGAAAAAATCCGCCAAGCCGGTACGTTCAAAATCATTTAAGTCGTTAATAATCGCCAAATCATAATCATCGGCCAAATCTTCCGGCAAATTTTTCACCTCAAAATATCCGGGGAGAAAATCAAAAGCGGCGTCGTGGCGGCCGGCGGCAAATAAATCATGATTTTTTCCAATACTTTTCAAATATTGATGCCACGCTAAAATCGCGCCATAACAATCACCGTCCGGATTGATATGTCCCAAAACTAAAATCTTTTGCGCTTTATGCAAAAAAACTTTCAGTTGCTCCAAATCTTTGCTCGGAAAAGTGAGCGACATATTTAATCTTTTAACTCTTTAGAAATTTGATCCAATAAATTTTCCAAATCATCGGCCTTCTTTTCTTCTTGATCAAAAACAAAAAACACTTTTGGCACGCGCGCAAAATTGATCTTTTGTTGTAAAAAATGTTGTAAAGATTTACGTTTTTCTTTAAAAAAACGTTTCACCGTACCCATTTTATAATCCGGGAAAAAAGTATAATAAACAATGATTTTACTCATATCGCCATCCATTTTAACGCGCGTCAAAGAAATAATGACGTCTTTCGGCGCCATAATGTCACGATTCAAAATAGTATTCAATGTTTGCAAAATCGCGTCGCCACGACGATCCAATTGTTTTTGCTTATTACTATCAGACATAAAATTTTAAACGATTAAATTGTAGATTAAACCGGCGGTCATCATCAAGAATAAAATCGGCAACCACAACTGATAATTTTTTAACTTGTATTCAGGGGGACGCTCCGGTTTTTGCTGTTTTAACTTATAATAAATCAACAAAAGTAGCAAGCCTTCCAAGCCACCGGCCACCGCACCAACAAATGTCAAAATCTGAATAAAATCATTCTTGGCCAATAAAAATAAAAACAAAGGCACTAAAATTGTTAAAGACCAGCTGATAAATCTATCCACTTTCACATTAGCGGCAAAATCAAAATCGTAAAAGTAAGTTTCTTTAACCGCGTTTCCCAAAGTTAAGAAACTGGTTGATAAAGCCAGAAAAGCAAAAATATTTCCCAAGATATTGATTTCCGGGCCAACCAAAGCCCCCAGACCGACGGTTGCCACCTGCGTGGTATTTAAACCGGTCACGCCAATTACCACCACAGCGAATGTAATATACAAAAACATCGGAATCAAATTACTGACAATAATCGCTTTACGCATTAAATGCTCTTGCCCCTCCAAAACTTTGCGCGCTTGGTAAATCGCCGAAGCACCAAGAAAAGCATACAAAACCACACCGTAAGCATAAAAAGTTCCCCAAGAAAAATCATAGGTCACCAAATTAGCCACTTGCCAATGATTTAAACAGGCAATGGCAATCAAGAAAACCACTACCAAAATTGCGCCCAAAATCACAAAACCGATTCTTTTGATGACGCGCAAACCAACATATAATAAGGCCGAAGCGAATACAAAGAAAATCAACGACCAAGTGCGGGGGGCGCCCCCGAAAATCGCCGCTAAAACCTGCCCGCCACCGACGAGATAAGCCAACAAGGAACCATAACTGGCTGCCATAAAAACTTGAAACATAATCCATTTACCGGCACTGCCCAAATATTTATTGGCAAAACCGGTCAATTGATGAGAACGAGCGGTACTCAAAACAATCTCTCCCACCAATAAATGCAAAGTCATAATCCCCAATCCAACCAAAACCAAAATCACCAAACCGTTTAAAACACCGTTTTGTGATAACGCATAGGGTAAACCTAAAATTCCGGCACCAATAATGGAACCGGTCATCGTGCCGACCGCCTGCCAAAAAGACCAATTGATATTTTTCATGAGTTTTTATTTTTATAATTACCAATAAGTCATCCTGAACTTTATATAAAAATTATTTTAAATCTTTATAATCCTGAACTCGTTTCAGGACAGGATCTCTTAATTTAATATTTTAGCATAAAAAAGGAATTTGGACAAAAATAATAATTGTCTTGAACTCTGATTCGTCTGATATAACTGATTAGTATGAATGTTACATTTCTACCGTAGGGGCGAATAATTATTCGCCCTAATATAAAAAATATCAATTCATAATAACAATCACACCAAAACAAAAAATAAAATCATCTTTATCATCTTCCTAATCATAG
>DAIPKK010000078.1:0-1666 GCA_036769805.1 Patescibacteria group bacterium | reverse complement strand
GAGTGAAAGGGGATACCGCCACCAGCGCCAGTAAAGCCGTGACTTTGGAAAATGGTTTGGAGATTATGACTCCGTTATTCGTTAAGGAAGGTGATGTGGTGGTTATCAATACCGATACCGGAACTTATGTGGAAAGAGTTTAGAAAATTTGCTATACTGGAACTAGGCTATTTATAAAAATTTAAAAATAAAAGTATGGGTAATTTCATAACTGCCCTGGGTACTTGGTTCGCGGATTTTTGGACCAATATGTTGGCGTATTTGATTGACTTGGGACAGCTGCCTGCCCCGCTTATTATATTGCAATTGTTGTGGGATTGGGGTTGGTTGTTTTTGGTGTGGGTGTTTTTTTATGGCGCAAAGCGTTTGTTTTTGCGTTATAAACAGTCTAAATTTTTGGCGCAACAACGTTATATTATTTTAGCGATTGATATTCCTCATGATACTGAGCAGACTCCCAAGGCGGCGGAAAATTTGATTGCCAACTTATCCGGTGCCCATAGTCAAATTACTCCCCGTGAAAAATGGATGGAAGGTTTGGTGCAATTGTCTTTTTCTTTGGAAATTGTCAGTATTGAAGGTCATGTGCAATTTTTGATTCGCACGCCGGTGCAATTTAGAGAGTTGGTGGAAGCGGCGGTGCAATCTCAATATCCGGAAGCGGAAATTACCGAAGTGGAAGACTACACTAAAGAAATCCCTGATGTCTATCCGGATGATAAATATAATTGGAAAGGCGGTGATTTGGGCCCGGTGAAAAGTCATGCTTATCCCATCAGAACTTATTTGGATTTTGAACATAGTTTAGACAGTGAATTTAAAGATCCTTTGGCTTTGATTTTGGAAAATATGAGTCGTTTGGGAAAAGGTGAACAGGCTTGGTTTCAAGTGATTGTTAAACCGGAGGGTTTTGATTGGTTGAAAGATTGCGATAATGAAATTAATAAGATTTTAGGAAAATCAGCCGCCCCCAAACAATCTTTATTGCAAAAGGTTTTGTTGGCTCCATTTGATGCTTTGGGAGAGGCAATGAAAAGTATTTTTGGAATGAATCCTTTTTCCAGCACTGAGGTTAAAAAAGATCCGAAGAAAATGTTGGATTTGTTGCCGGAAGAAGTCACTAAAATTAAAGCAATTCAGGAGAAAAAACATAAAATTGGTTTTACCTGTAATGTTCGTTTGTTTTATGTGGCGGAACGTACAAATTTTAAGGGGCCGAGGTTGGCCGCTTTGATGGGGGGTATAAAACAATTAAATTCCAATGTTTTAAATGGCTTGCGTCCTTATTGGAGTGAGTATGGTACCGGTAATGATTATTGGTTTGAATGGCGTCGTAAGAAATTTGTAGCGGAAAAACAATCTTACATGATGAAAATGTATAAAAATCGTAACATTGGTGATACCTATCAGCCTTTTATTTTAAGTGCTGAGGAGTTAGCAACTATTTTTCATTTCCCAAGCTTGAAAACCATCGGTTCCGCTTTGTTGCGTCGTACCGAAAGCAAGAAGGGCGAGGCGCCGGTCAATTTACCGATTGCTACGGGAGAAGAAAAAGAACCTTCCGGTGGTGTTTTGCCAATGATTGACGATTTGTCTCAAGTCGGAGCGCTGACTTTTGATATTGATAATGATTATTTTGAAGAACGTTTTGCGGTTGATAAAAATA
>DAIPKK010000036.1:0-8375 GCA_036769805.1 Patescibacteria group bacterium | reverse complement strand
TACCAAGGAAGACAGCCAAGCCATCGGCACAACCGTGGTGGCTCGTTTACAAGGTCGTTGGACTTTGGATGACATTAAAGATCCGAAGACCGGTAAAGTGGTGATTAAAGCCGATACTTTCGTGACCAAAGAATTGGTGAATGAATATAAAGATTTGGATTTGGAATCCGCTCGCATTCGCTCGGTGGTGACTTGTAAGTTGCGTCGTGGCGTGTGCGCCAAGTGTTACGGTTCCGATTTGACCAAACATCAACCGGTTGAATTGGGCACAGCCGTCGGTATTATGGCCGCTCAATCCATCGGTGAACCGGGTACGCAGTTGACCATGAGAACTTTCCACTCCGGTGGTGTGGCCGGCTCCGATATTACCCAAGGTTTGCCTCGGGTGGAAGAATTATTTGAAGTCCGATCACCGAAACATAAGGCGTTCTTGGCCGAAGCCGAGGGCGTGGCGCGGGTGATGAGCGGTGAAGAAATGGTGAAGACCACCAAGAGCAACGCCAAATTATTGGGTAGCAATTATAAGCAAAAAATCGTGCAAATCGCTTACGAAGCCGATGATAAAGATACTTATATGTTGCCGTCCGAAGGAAAGATTTTGGTGGCCAAGGGTGATGTCGTGAAAAAAGGTTCCGCTTTGTATGAGGATTCCACCGGGAGCGTGGTGAAAGCCAAGTCCGCCGGTCAGGTGGTGACTTTTACCAAAGCTAAATTGGAAATCGCCAGTAAAGTCAATAGTGTTTTGGAATATGTGATCCCGCCGAACTATGTTTTGTGGGTGAAGGACGGTCAAAAAGTGGAAAAAGGCCAACAATTGACCGATGGCGTCTTGGACTTGCAACAATTGTATTTGTTAAAGGGCCGTGAAGCGGTGCAGAATTACATGATCAGCGAAGTGCAAAATATTTATGCTTCTCAAGGTCAGAAATTGAACGACAAGCATTTGGAAATCGTCATTCGTCAGTTATTCTCTCGGGTGATGATTGTTGATGCCGGAGACACTGATTTGTTGCCGGGCGAAATCGCCGAAAAGGCGGAAGTCGTTTATCAGAATAATTTGGTCGTCAAACAAGGCGGTCGTGAAGCCACTTATCAAGAATTGTTGTTGGGTATTTCCAAGGTTTCCTTGTCATCCAGCAGCTTCTTGGCGGCCGCGTCTTTCCAAGAAACTTCCAAAGTTTTGATTAACGCCGCTTTAACCGGTAAGATTGATCGTTTGGAAGGTTTGAAGGAAAATATCATTATCGGTCGTTTGATTCCGGCCGGTACCGGCTTCCAAAAGAAGGGGGAAGGTTTCATGGATTTGGTTGAGAAATATGGCCCGGCGCCGTTGGGCATGGACGAAGAGACCTGGCGCGCCACCCACGCTCCTACCGAGGAAGCGGGTTTGGACGCCAAAGCCACGGATTAGTATAGGCAACTGATTAAAATAAAAAAACTCCCCCGAAGGGCGTATGCAATACGCCCCTACAGGGGAGTTTTTTGTTAGACGGGGGAGGCGGTTTTTGTTATAATTGTGATGTGTTTAATCGTGATATATTTTAAAATAACTTATGGAAACCTATCAGCCAAAGATTGAACAAGGGAAAAACAACTGCGAATATATAGTGTATAATTTCTTGGATTTACCGGAAAGGAGAAAATTTGAAAATCCTGATTTTGATTTAGCCCAGAAACTAGGAGTTTTTTTAGTAAAGCAGGGTTTTATTACAAATGTTAAGGTGTTGGAAGGATCATGGGCTTTTAAATATAATTCCGGAGATAAAACAATTTATATAAATGACATTCCAATGCCCATTGAAGGGTATCATGAGTATATCTTTTGTTTAGGACAAAATTCCAAAACCGGTGAATATTTGTTTCCCGAACCAGGTGATGAGACTTCTCGTTATCGTTTTTTACATGAAGTTAGTCATGCTTATCAAGTTTATTTAAGGGATAAGGAAACTAATGGTAATAAAGATTACTGGTGTGAAAAATTAATTAATCATGAAATTAATTCAATTTTTGGATTATTATTTGAGTATTGTTATAGAAAAAGAAAAATTCACGGAAATGGAATTGGTTTGTCTGCTTGTGGTAATTCTTCTGTTTATAATAATGTTTCCGAGCCATCACAAGGATTGACCAGAGCAAATGAAGATGCCAATGAGTTAATTACGATGTATTTATGGAATCCCAAGTATTTTGAGACTTTTTTGGATTATGTTTCCGTTAATATACCGGGATACGGCGAGGAAAGTCTAAGGAGGGATCATTTAATTAAAATTTCTAATACAGAAAAAGAGGGTTTAAAAAAAGTGGTTATGGAATATATAAGAGAAATGAAAGAAAACGTGGGTTCGTAAATATATATAATAAATTAGTTTAATAAAAACAAATGGAACTTAAAGAACTGCAAAAAAATGCTGTCAAAGTGTTTTTGAATAATTTGAAGCGTGATCATATTGAAGTTAGCCCGGATTATTTGGTAATGAAACTTACGGAGGAGCTTGGGGAATTCGTTCAGTCTTTTTTAATTCATACCAAAAAATGTAGGCCGGTAAAATATTTACCCCCGAAAAAATCTAAAAAAGAAATTTCCAAAGAGTTGGCCGATGTCCTTGGGATTGTTTTAGTTATTGCTAAAACTATGAAAATTGATGTGGAAGAAGCATTAATCAAAAAGTGGATTACTCGAGAATGGCTGGGTAAGTAATAAAAAAACTTTTTTATTGTCACAGAAAAATTAGTCATATAAAATTATTTTTATGAATTCAGAAATATCCAATTTTGAAAATACAGAAATGAAAAAAGAAGGTTTTATTAACCTCGAATCTTTATCTTTTGAATTTTGTGATGATGTTTTAGTAAGTACTTTTTATGATAAAAAATTTCGTTCATTAGCAGATAAGGAAAAATGGATAGAGGAAAACAAGGATATTTTGAAACGAAATAAGGACAAAATCAGGAAGGCTGTGGAAGATGGTTTAATCAAAAATGCCGATCCGGAAACTCTCTGGCAATTTCAAATAACCAAAATAAAAGAGGGACAAGAAAAGGTCTTAGCTATCAAAAATGATTTGAAAAGTCGTATTAATGAAATAAAAGGAGAAGTTGCAAAAAGATTGGGTGAGTATTTACCAAATTGGGCTGCGAAAAAAGCAAAAATTGTTTTTACTATGAATGATAGGTCTGATTTCTGCATTAACGGAGATATCATAACCGTAGACTTAGGTCGATTATTATTCAAACATAATCCAACGGAAAATGTAAAGGAAGGAGTTACACACGAGGTTTTTCATCTTTGGATGTCAGAGGGTGCAGTATGGTCAGATTCATCCCAAGATAGAGTTTCTGATAAAGATATAAAAGATAGAATCATTTTTAAAACAGTTGACGAAGGATTAGCGGTTTTAATTAGTGGACAATCTTTAGAGGGGCATCACGTAAATCAGGGTAGGGATTTTTTAGTATACAAGAATGAATCATTTGAAGCCTTTGATCGTTTCTTATCAGAGAGAAATCGTGAAGCTTTGGAGAGAATCAAATCTGAAGAATTTAGAAATATGGGACATTTTTATGTGGTTGGAAATGAAATTGCCAAAGCTATATTACAACACGATGGAGTAAAATCATTTAAAACACTTATGCTTGACGCAAGAAAATCCCCCGTAGTTTTTTTGCAAAGATATCAAGAGATAAGTAAGGAAAAGTCTGAATTGTTAAAAATTGATTTATAAAAATAATTTTATTCTGATAATTATTGCTATTGTCCGCGAATTAATAAATTTTTACTCCCCAAACTCCTCTTTATACATTTTTATCGCTTTTTGAATTACATCTAAAGCGGCTTTTTTGTTTTTAAAACCTTTTACTTCCACCGGATTGGAACCGCGTTTCAGTTCTTTGTAGGTTTCAAAAAAGTGTGCATATTCTTTAAGCGTGTGTTTGTTGATATCTTCCAAATCATTAGTATCATTCCAGCGGACGTCATCCACCGGGACAGTCAAAATTTTAAAGTCTGATTTGCCATTATCATACATTTCCAAGATGGCCACCGGTCGCGCCTTAACCAAAACTCCAGGATGAAGCGGATAGGTGGTGATGACAATCACGTCCAGCGCGTCGCCGTCTTCCCATAAAGTCTGCGGAATGAAGCCATAATCAAACGGGTAGGGCGCGGAGCTGTAATTAGCCCGATCCAAAGCAATTAAGCCGGTTTTCTTATCGATTTCATACTTATTGTTTCCGCCACAAGGAATCTCAATGATGCAGTTGAATTGTTCCGGCGCTTTCGGGCCGATTTCAATGTCGTGCCAAAAATGGGGCATAGATTTATGTCTAAATAATTAAAAGCTTGGTTTTATTTTATTATATTATTACAATTGGTGCAATTTTTTTTTTTTCTATTTTATGAATAGACGTTGATTGAGTGTTTTGTTATAATATAAAAAGAAGAGGTTTTTTAATTTTTTTTAATTTTAAAACTATGGAAATCACGTTGCTTTTATTGACCATCGGTTTGGTTTTAAGCTTGATTTTTATGTTTAAACCGCAGTGGCATGTGAAATTTTTAATTTGGAGTCAGAAAAAATGTTTGCAAGCGGATTTTGTGCCTTCTAAAAAAACCGCTGAGGTGATCAGAATTTATGGTGTAGTGTTTCTGGCGTTAATTTGTATTGCTTATATTTTATGTTTTTATTGTCAAAATATTTCTTTGAATCAAGAAATTTTCCAAGTGTCGAGGAATGTACCGGCACAGCATATGGTTGAACCATCAATCGGCATGGCGAATCCGGCTTCGGCGAATTGTGTGGCGCAAGGGGGAACTTTGGAAATTCGTCAACACAAATTGGGTGAATATGGCGTTTGTTTATTTGAGGATAATCGTCAGTGTGAAGAATGGGCTTTGTTTAGAGGGGAATGTCCCGTTGGTGGTTTAAAAATCACCGGTTATGACAATGACGCGGAAATTTATTGTGCGATTACTGGTGGCCAAGTGGAAGGTGTGGGAACTGAGACGCCGATGTGTAAACGCATTGATGGTACTTACTGCAATGCCCAGTCCAATTTTGATGGCGACTGTCCGGATCCGCATGACCCAAATCCCAGCGCCGGGAATGTGGAGGCGGAATAATTTTGAGATTTTGAAATAAATATTTTTATCATTATGACCAGCACAGAGAAAAAACTTCTACCGGCACTGAAGGCTTTGGCCAAAAAGGAATTGGAGAAAAATGAGCGTTTCCATGACTACGCTCATGCCATTTCGGTTTTTAATAATGCGCAAAAGTTGATTACCGGTGAAAAAGCCGAGAGAAAAGTTAATGTTTTGGCGGTTTTAACAGCCACGCTTTTTCATGATATTTCCAGTGTTGATAAACATGATTCTTTGGAGAGCGCGAAAAAAGTGGGGCGTTTGTTAAAACAAATTCCGGATTTCCCCAAAGATACAATCAAAGAGGTGGAGCGTTTGATTGCCAGTGTGGAGCGAGATCACATGAATGAAAACGCCTTGGATGAATTGTTGGTCAATGAGGCTGATAGTTTGGAAGTTTTTTCCAAATTGTCGCTGTGTCGTGGTTTTATGATTTGCGGTAAACGTGGCTGGAAATTGCAATCGACGATTGAAGATTTTCAACATTTGATTAATCGAAAATATAAGGAATTGCAGAAAAAATGTCATAGTAAAACCGCGAAAAAAATCGCCAAACAGGAATTGCCGTTTATTAAGAAGTTTTTGCGTGATTGCGCGAGTTTGTATATCCTAAAATAAATCCTTGCACGGAAACAACAGCACTTCGTTGATATCTTTTTTGTTTAAAAATAACATGGCCAGGCGACTCACGCCCAACGCCACGCCGCCGCTCGGTGGAATCTCAGAGCGCAGCGCCTCAACAAAATCTTGATCAATGGCGATTTTGGTTTTACCTAAACTCACCCGAAACGCTTGTTCTTCTTCCAAACGGGCCAGTTGCTCGTCGGCGTTAAGCAGTTCGGAAAAGCCGTTCGCCAATTCCAAACCGTTGATGTAGGCCTCAAAACGTTCGGCATACCAGTCGTCATCAGCTTTGATTTTTGCCAACGCGGCCATGGATTTGGGGTAGTCATACAAGAAAGTCAGTTTGCCCTCACCCAAAAACGGTTCCACTTCATTGAGAAATATCGCGAAAAAATGATCGTCCCAGGGAGCATTTTCTTCCAATTTATAACCTTTTTCCTGAGTGATTTTTTGAATTTCCACCAAGTCACGGCAAGTATCAATATCCACGTGGGCGTATTTAATCATCGCTTCTTTAATGCTCAAATATTCCACTTGGCTCAGATCAATGCTTTTATTTTGATAAGTAAATTTCAAGCTATTAAACAATTTTTGACTGATATTTTGCAAAAGCTCAGCCATTTCCGCCATGATCACTTTGTAATCGGCGTTGGTTTGGTACCATTCCAACATCAAAAATTCCAAATTGTGTCGACCGCCGAAATTTTCCTCATTACGAAAACACGGCGTGATTTGGTAGATTTTTGATAAACCGCCGGCCAATAATTTTTTCATGGAGTATTCCGGAGAAGTAATCAGATAAGCGGGGAAGTTTTGTCCCTGAACATTTTTGGCAGTGGTTTCAAAAGGTGTCAGATAAGGTTCCATGCCGGGATGGGCCACCAAAATCGGCGTGTAAACTTCCAAATAATCACGTTTATTGAAAAATTCCCGAATCGTATCATTGATTTGGTTAACTTGTTTGATGGTTTTGACGGCTTCCGTCGGATTTTGTCGAATTTTTTGCCAGTTTTTCATAGGGGGAATTTTTTATAATGACCTTATTTTACCATTTATTTAGCAATCTGCAAGCGTTGTTTCAGTCTGTGGATAACTTGGCAAAAGTTTACGTTGATTTAACGTTCAATATGTTATAATATCATACGTAGAAAGGAGGTGCGTAATGCACTTTAAACGTTATTGGATTTGGCTGGCGGTGTGTTTAAGCTCAGCAATGTCTTGCGATAACAGTTCCTCGCGACAGACGACTTCGGAAAATTGTGTCAATTTACTTGACGATGATCGCGATGGCTACTTTGATTGCTATGATCCTGATTGCGCTTGGCATATCGCTTGCCAGACCGACGACCCGGAAGATTGTGCGAACGGTCGGGACGACGATGGCGACGGCGATGCTGATTGCTATGATTTTGATTGTCGCGATGACGTCGCTTGCCAGGGACTGCAGGAAAATTGCAGTAATCGGTTTGACGATGATGCGGATGGCCAGATTGATTGCGCTGATTCGGATTGTTCAACTTATAGCGCTTGTTTGGTGACCGGCGAATATTGCGATAACAACGTTGATGATGACGGCGACGGTCTGATTGACTGTGATGATCCCAAGTGCGAAGCCTATTCCGAATGTTTGCCTCCCTTGGAAGATTGTGACAACAATTTGGACGACGATGGCGATGGTTTCATTGATTGCGATGACGTCAGTTGCGCCGCTGACTCCGATTGTTTCAACGATACGTCTGAGGTTTGCGGCAATGGCACGTTGGATTACGGCGAAGAATGTGACACTTGGAATTTAAACGGTGCGCATTGTGAGGACCTGGGTTTTAGCGGTGGTAATCTTTATTGCAGCGCCCAGTGTTCTTTTTCCGTGAGTGGCTGTTTTGATTGTGGCAACGGTTTGTGCGAGGCCGGAGAGAATTTAATGAATTGCTCTGCCGATTGTGACAGCGAGCCGATTTGCGGGAATGGTGTGTTAGACTCCGAAGAAGAGTGTGACGGCGCCAATTTGAATGCCAAAACTTGTCTCACTTTGACCAGCGGTTATCACGGAGGTACTTTGCGTTGTTCCAGTTATTGTCTTTTTGACACCTCCGGCTGCTATTACTGCGGAAATTATCTGTGCGAGTCCGGTGAGAATACCACTAATTGCCAAGTGGACTGCCAATTTGCCATCAACTGCGGGAATGGGAATTGCGAGAGCGGTGAAACCGTCAGCAATTGTCCGGCCGATTGCTATGGCAACGGCGTTTGCGGTAATGGTATCTTGGAATCCGGCGAAGAATGTGACGGTAGCGCGCTTGGCGGGAAAACCTGTTTAACCTATGGTTATAATCAAGGGACGCTCTCTTGTTACGGCACTTGCCAGGTCAATCTTAGCAATTGCAGCAATTCCGGCACCACTGAGAATTGCTACAACGGGATTGACGATAACGCTAATGGTTTCATTGACTGTAATGACGGAGCTTGTTGGTCGCTGTATGAGTGCATGTTGCCCTATTGCAATAATGGCACTTGTGAAATCGGTGAAACCGCTTCGTCTTGTTCAGCCGATTGCAGCACCAGTGGCTGTCCGGTGGCGCGGGTGACGGTAACTCGTTTATCCAGCAATATC
>DAIPKK010000035.1:0-8593 GCA_036769805.1 Patescibacteria group bacterium | reverse complement strand
AAAAATCAATATTTCTCGCTATGATTAGCCTAAGAAAAAGGAGGTGTATCATGGAAGTAAGGAGAATGTCTCGAGCCAATATGGCCACACTGATGGGCCTTTTGTTTTCCGTCATTATGGTGATTTTTTTCCTACTGGCGGAAATCACCAAACAACACATGTTGTTTTGGGTGCTGGCGTTGGTCTCATTTCTCGTGTCCATGATTTTGGACGCGGTGGATGGCTATTTCGCCCGCAAGGACAAAACCGCAGGCGAAATCGGTGGCACGCTGGACCAAATCCGCGACAAAATGACCATGCTGATGATTTTTTCACCGCTGGTCGCCTACGGAGTCATTCACTGGCTCTTTCTGATCATCATCATATTCCGAGAATTTTTCGTCCTGATGGTTAGAATGATTTATCTCATGATGAAAGATCAGCCCTCACCCACACCCCAACAAAATCTCGGCGTTTCCGCTAAGATCTGGGGCAAAATCAAAACCATCAGCCAAACCATTTCCGGCGCAATCTTCGTCATAGCATTGCTGAATTACAATCATCAGATTCATATTCAGTGGTTCTATGAACTGATTCCGCCCTACCAGTACAATGAAGATTGGCAACTGACACATCTGATTCTGCAAATTGTCATTGCCACCATTTCAGTCTTCACCGGTATCATGTACGGCGTTATGTACAAGGACTTCCTAGGTCGCGCCTTCATGGATATCATTGAGAAAGAAAAAATCCTCAAACACCAAACCGGCCCACTGCCGGTCGTGAAAGAGGAATAATCTGAAAAGCTACGATTCACAGGGACCACAAATCCCTGTTTTTTTTTTGACTGTCTTGAACTCTGATTCGTCTGACTCACCTGATTAAAATGAATGCTACATTTCTCCTGTAGTGACACTGATATTTATCAGGATAAACTTCTAATTATTCGCCCTACACGCAAAAAACATCGTTTCGCATTATCAAAAACACAAAAACGTAAACCATAATCACAGTCTATCCTTTAATCAGACAAATCAAAGTTCAAAATATCCCAAACTAAAAAACCCCCGTTAAAAACGAGGATTTTTTAAGGTTAAAAACTTTGGCTACTACTTACTTCAATGCCACGTCAGAGGCATTAATATATACTAAATTATTAAGGGGCTCTAACTGCAAAGACCCCAATTTAGTTTGCAAATCCGATACCGACTGTTTCTGAGCAATCGTCAATTCCAATCGTTTAATATCATTTTCCAAATCGGCAATATTCTTTTCATAATCACGAATGCTATAACCGGTAATCGCTAAATTATTGACCTGAATCAAATAATATACCGCCAAACAAGAAACCACCGCGAACATTGTCACATTGGCAAACATTCGCCAACGGAAGACAAACTTCAAACGATAAATGGCTGTCAATAATGTTTTTAAGAAACCTTTTTGTTTTTGCATACTTTTTATTTTATATATTTTTGTTTTTTGTTTTGTCATTGCGAGGCGCTTTTGCGCCGAAGCAATCCCTATCCCCTCTCCCATGCTCTTAATTTTGCACTTCTACTGGCGCGATTTTTTTCCAACTCTTCCGCGCCGGCAATCACCGGTTTTTTAGTGATCACTTTTCCTTCCCCGTCCTTCATCCATTGTCTAAACGCTTGTTTAACAATGCGATCCTCCAGAGAATGAAAACTAATCACTACCAATCTTCCACCGGGCTTTAAATATTTTTTCGCTTGAACCAAAAATTTTTCCAAATTTTCCAATTCATGATTAACGGCAATCCGCAACGCTTGAAAAACGCGGGTCGCCGGATGAATGTGATGACTGTGAAATCTTTTAGGAATTGAATTGGCAATCAAATCAGCAAGCTGAGTGCTGGTATCAATCGGAGCTAATTTGCGATTTTCCACAATTCTGGTGGCAATCCGATGTGCCCAACGCTCTTCTCCATAATCACGAAAAATCATCAACAATTTTTCAAAGGACGCTTTATTCACCAAATCCCAGGCGTTGTCTCCTTGCGCGTTTCCGTAAACCATATTCAACGGCTCTTCAATCTGAAATGACAAACCCAAACCGCTGCTTTTGATTTCATCCATTGACCAACCGAGATCCGCTAAAATCCCATCATAATATTTGCGCTTTTCACTTTTCATCAACAAGTCCAAATCAGCGAAATTACCATATTTCATCGTTAATCTTTTTTCATATAAACTTTTCAAAGAACCGGCACCGGCAAACGCTTCGGCATTCCAATCTATACCCAAAACTGTTCCCTTCGGCGCGCTCGCTTCCAAAATCAAACGGCTGTGACCACCTTGCCCAAAAGTTGCGTCAATGTAATTCCCATTGGCTTTAACGGCCAAATATTCCAAAGCTTCTTTAGGTAAAACCGCTTGATGTAAAGGCATAATTCTAGATATTTAAATTTTCCAATTCTTCAGCGATTTTGATGCTATCCTTTTCCGTTTGTCGGCGATAAACATCCCAATCTTTTTCACTCCAAATTTCCAAACGATTTTGCATTCCGATAACGATCACTTTGTCTTTTGAATTTAAATGAGCAAAACTTTTTAAAAATTCCGGTAGAAGAATACGACCATTGCCATCTAAACTTACATCGGCCGCGCCGGATAACAAGAAACGGGCGAAAGCGCGGCTGTTCCCCTGACTGATCGGCAAAGCAGCCAATTTATCGGCTAACTTTTGCCATTCAGCTAAAGGATAAACAGTCAAACAATTATCCAAACCACGCGTGACAACGGCACCTTTCTTCAAATCAACACGAAATTTGGCAGGAATTGCCAAACGATTTTTATCATCCAATTTGTGTTGATACTCGCCGATCATCATAATGTTGTTTTTGATTTCCCACTCTCTACCACTTGATGACATTATACACCACTTTAATATACCGGTCAAACACTTTAAAACACTTGGATTTGCTGATGTTTTGACCTGTGATAAAAATATCACAGGCAAATATTATTAAAAACAAAAGATAAAATCACAGTCTATCAACTTAATCAGACGCATCAGAGTTCAAGACAATAAAAAAAAGAGGGACTGAAATCCCTCATGAAAAAAAAATTAACGCCAAAGAAAACCGTCAGCCAAAACAGTGCACAACGCCCCGCTTCTTCTCCTCAGAATACTCCCCACGTACCTCCACCAAACTCATTTGATGGACGGCGCTGTTCATCCGACCGGAAAAAGTAATGGTCCGGGAATCTTCCCAGATATGCACCTCATCCAAATACACTTGAATGGAACCGGTGCGAAAAAGATGCTTAATTGCAAACATCACCGGCAACAAGGTAATGTCCGAAGACCGCGCCTGACCGTTAACCTTGGTCGCCATTCGCATAAACTCCTCGCGACATGGGCCTTCATGAACAATCAGCATTGTTTTTGAATCATGCAAACGATTCTGCTCCCGCCACTGATTCAATGACAACGACACGTTCAGGGACTTTCCCCTTTCATCATAAGGATTCGGGACATAGGGGTTCGTTTTCTTGTCTTCAAGGTTTGTTGTCATGGTACCCTCCTTTTGTGTTTTGGTAAAAAAAAGAACTGCTCACATAGTAGCAGTTTTAAAACGACAAACCAATAGAAAAATTTCACGCTAAGTTAAGCGGATTTCATTCGTTGCTTGGAAATGTTTAATAAAATCCCCAAAGCCAACAAGTTAATCAACATTGCCGAACCGCCACTACTGACAAACGGCAACGGCACGCCGGTCATCGGCACCAGACTGAGCATTGAGGCGATATTAAAAAACGCTTGAATGATAAACCACGACACAATCCCCACGCCCAACAATTGTCCAAAACGATCGGGGGCTTGATAACTGACTAAAATCCCCCGATACGCCACGTATAACAACAACAATAAAAATAAGACCGACGTCACGAAACCCAATTCCTCAGCCATCACCGCAAAAATGGAATCACCGGCCACTTCCGGTAAATATTGAAATTTCTGACGACTGTGCCCATACCCACGCCCCATAAAACCGCCGCTACCAATCGCCAAGGTCGCTTGATTGATATGATAACCAATCCCCTGCGGATCAATTTCCGGATGCAAAAAAGTCATCAAACGCTGCGCGCGGTAAGGTGAGAAATTAATCAACATCGCGATACTCATCACTGCCAGCAAACCCATCCAAATCAAATGTTTCCACGCCCCGCCCCCCACGAAAAACACGACAAAGGCGGTCATCACGATAATGGACATCGTGCCGACATCCGGCTGCAAAATCATCAATAACATAATCACACCCAAAACAAATAAAAATGGCAGTAAACCTTCTTGCAGATTTTTAATTTTACCGGTCCCACGATTAACCAACCACGTCGTCAAATAAATCAAAAAAGTCAATTTCACCAACTCCGCCGGCTGAAAAGAATAACCTGCCACAATAATCCAACTGTGCGCCGTACCATAATCCGCGCGCAAACCGGGAATAAACACACTCACCAATAACAAAATTGAAGCGAACAACATCACGCCCGCCCAATCCTTCCAATAATGGTAATCAACCTTGCTCAAAATATACATACCAATCGCGCCCGGCAAAACGCCAATCAACAATTGATGTTTCACGAAATAATAGCTATCACCGAACAACTCATACCCGACGGCCGTGCCGGCTGAAGCTAAAATTAACAAGCCGAAAACAATCCACACAAAAATCGAGCCCAACAAATGCCAGTCAACGCCTTGTTGCCATTTTTTCCAACGACTGCGATCAATATTTTTGTTTTCGCCGATTCTTACTGACATCAGATTATTTTAAATATTCTTTAACCAACTTGCTAAATTGCTCACCACGATCATATTCATTAATAAACATCCCAAACGACGCGCAGGCCGGTGAAAATAAAACGATTCCATAACCGGCTTGAGCCAAAAGCGCCTCCCACGCCCCCACCAAGCTCTCATACTCGCCGGCCACCAAGTTTTCCGCCCCGATTTTCAATAAAGCATCTTTAATTTTATTGGTTCCTTCACCTTTCAACAAGAAAATCGCCTTAGCATTATCTTTAGCCATCGCCGCCCAATCGTCAAATTCCAAATTCTTATCCGAACCGCCGGCAATCAAATAAATATCCTGATTGGGAAAAGCCGCCAAAGCCGTGGCGCCGGCTACCGGCGTGGTGGATGTGGAATCATTATAAAATTTCAAATTATTTTTCTCTCCCAAATACTGCAAACGATATTCCACGCCGCCGAAATTTTCCAAAATCGGACGCATCACTTCATTGCTCAAGCCGAGCGCGCGCCCGCAAGCCAAAGCGGCCGCCACATTGGAACGATTATGTTTTCCCAAAATCTTAAATTGCCAATCTTCCGGCACATCATTGATACTAAACGATATTTTTTGAGCCTTCGCTTCATGAGCCGTGTTCCGCACAAAATCATCATCCTGATTGTAAATATACAAATCACTTTCTTTTTGATGCAAATAAATTTGCTTCTTGTCATTGGAGTAAGCTTCCATTGAACCTTGGTAATAATTCAAATGATCCGGATACAAATTAGTCCAAATGGCGATTTCCGGGCTGATTTGCGCCTCGCCAAAGCCTTGCAATTGCCACGAAGACAATTCCAACAAAATCAAATCACCGGGCTGCACGATTTCCAACAAAGGCAAAGTCGCTTTACCTTGCACATTACCGGCCAAATGGAAACGCTTACCGGTTAACGGCAATAAATCATTGATTAAAAACGTGGTGGTAGTCTTCCCGCGCGTTCCGGTGATCCCAATAATTTTCGCGTCTTCCGGTTTGAATTTGGCAAACAAGGACTCATCCATTTCAATGGGAATATTATGCTCACGAGCAATCTTTAAATATTTGGATGATGGCGGCACGGCGGCGTTTTTCAAAACCAAATCAGTATTGATAAAATCCTCGTCATGATGCTCACCCAAAACATATTTGATATTGGAAAATTCTTTCAATTCATCCAGTGCCACGCGCAAAGCCTCATCACTTTTCAAATCAGTGACAATCACGCTCTTGGCATATTTTGCCAAAAACTTGGTATCGGCGATGCCTCGTCCCAACAAACCCAAACCCATCACGGTGACGGTTTTGTCTTTAAAAAATGCTTGCCAATTTTCCATATATTTAATTTTAATTATAACCCCCAACTGTCAATAAAAAATATCAACAAACCAATCACCGCGAAAACCATGGACAAAACCCAAAAACGCATCACCACTTTGGTTTCCGACCAACCTTTCGCTTGCAAATGATGATGAATCGGCGCGGACAAAAATACTTTTTTACCGTTTCGTAATTTTTTGGAAGTCAATTGAATAATCACTGAGACCGATTCCAAAACAAACAAAAAGCCGATTATCGGTAAAAGCAAAACCTGATTGGTCAACATCGCGATTATTCCCAAAGTGATTCCCAAACCCATGGCGCCGGTATCGCCCATAAAAAACCGAGCCGGATTGATATTAAACCACAAGAAAGCCAAAAGCGTGCCAAGCAGCACGCCACATAAAGTCGCCAAATCATATTTTCCTTGCACAAAAGCAATCACGCCATAAGATCCCAAAGCCACGCCCACCGTGCCCCCGGCCAAACCATCCAAACCATCAATCTCATTGACAGAAAACAAAGTGGAAACAATTACAAAAATAAAAAATGGAATGTACAGCCAACCGATTTCCACGCTTCCCAAAAACGGCACGTGCAGTTGCGTCCACTCCAATTTATAATAAAACCACCAAGCCCCGAACAAAGCGATCGCCGTATAAATCAACAATTTAATACGCATACTCAAACCGCCGCCCTTTGGCCCGATTTTACAAACATTCAAATAATCATCCACCAAACCAACCAACGAAGCGGCAAACAACGCTCCCAACGGCAACCACGTTTCCGCCCGACTTAAAAAATTCAATTTATCCAACCAGGCGATATCGGTGACAGCGGATAAAAATCCCAAAGATAAAGCTAACAACAAAGTAACCGCCCAAATTAAAATGCCGCCCATGGTTGGCGTGCCTTCTTTCGCTTTATGCAAACCGGTGAAAATCGGAGTGTCAGCGCTTTCATCACGAATATGTTTCCCCATTTTATACTTATACAAAAAATGCGTCAGCAAAGGAGTAAACGCCATCGCCAGGACAAAGGCGACACTGGAAAGAATCGCGATGCGAATCAATTCAAAAGTCTGCATAAAAAGAATTATTATTGTTTTAAATTAAAATAAAGTAATAGGAAAAAAGCGATATTCAGTAAGATCTCCAACACAAAAGTAAATATGACCAAAATATTGGCGTAAAATCTGGCAAAACGAGAAGCAATCAACAACAAAACATTGTTCAGCACAAAAATCCCGCTGGCCACCCACACCAAATGCCACAATTGCCCGATTGAACCTATAAAAATCGGACCGACCGTCACGTCATAACGCAAAACCGTCAAGTCCGGAAACACAAATAAATCAATTCTTTTAACTAAAAACCACCACGCCCCTACCCATAACGCGCTCACCGCCAAAAATGACAAAGCCCAAATTAAGACCACCCACCAATTGCGCCGCCAGGCGAAAGGTACTGTTTTATCCATATTTTTTATATAATTGGCAAATTAAATAAAGCGTAAAACCACTCCACCACTTTATACATCCAACCGAAAACGGAAAATTGTCCGGCAATGGACACCACCAATAAAGCGATAAACAACCAATAACCATAACGCGCCACTTGGTATTTGTATTGAGCCGGCACAAAATAATTGACTAAATTAAAACCATCCAACGGCGGTAACGGCAATAAATTAAACATCATTAAAATCAAATTAAGAGAAACTAAAATCGCCAAGAAAACCACCAACAAATTATTGGTCGCCAAACCGCCCAGTAAAACCAATTTCAAAGCAGTCGCTGATAGAATCGCCAAAATCAAATTGGAAAACGGCCCGGCCAAAGCGATCAGCAAAAAATCCTTGCGCGGATTTTTCAAAGTACGCCCGCTCACCGGCACCGGCTTGCCCCAACCAAAACCCAATAACAAGAAACTCAAAGCGCCCAGTCCGTCCACGTGCGCCCACGGATTCAAAGTCAGCCGCCCCAAATGACGAGCGGTTTCATCACCGCGCCAATACGCCGCCAACGCGTGAGCGAACTCATGCACTGACAAAGCGATTAAAATCGCGATTATATATAAGAAAAACAGCTGCGGCGATACCTGTAATAAATTCAACATAAAAAAACAATAAAGTTTAAAAAGCTTCCGAAAACATATACTTATAATAGAAAAAATTGACAAAATAATCAAGCTTTGCTAAATTATCCTTACTTTCTGAAAATTTTAGAATTTAATTGAAAAAATATGTCTAAAGTTTGTATGGTCTGTGGCCGCAGCGCTTTAAGCAGCGCCACTCGCAGTCACTCCAATGTTCAACACAAGCGCAAACAAAACGTCAACTTGCAAAGCAAGAAATTGGGCGGATTGAAGTTAAAGGTTTGCACCAAGTGTTTAAAGACTTTCAACAAAGCGGAATAAGATTGTTGAGATAAAAAAAATACCACGAAATCGTGGTATTTTTTATATATATTTTTATTAGAAAATTTTTCATAAAAT
>DAIPKK010000034.1:0-8700 GCA_036769805.1 Patescibacteria group bacterium | reverse complement strand
CACGAAATCGTGGTATTTTTTATATATATTTTTATTAGAAAATTTTTCATAAAATTAAAAACCGCCGGCTTGCCGGTGGTTTTTAATCGCCTTACCGAACCTAGAACATCCGGCGTAAACCCAAATGCCCACCTTACATATAAATGTTTTAGCGGATTCGGGAGTTCGCACCCCCAAAAGGCTAATTGTTTTTTTATGGTGAACGGGCTAAAGCTCGCTGCTGACCGGCTCGCCGATCAACAATATGAGCTGCCGAAAAATTCGTGATCCGAATTTCTAAAAGTTCAGAAGGCTAAAATGATTATAGCAAAATTTACAAACTAATTCAATTTAAAGGTCTTGGCCATCTGATCAAAGGTTGAGAAATTGTAACGATCTTGCCAATGCGCGCTGAAATATTGCAAACGATACAAAGTCGTGCCGGAACGATAAGTGTACAAAATAATGTACTCATTCTCGCCGGTCACGCGACTGCCATTAACGGTCGTTCCCCGCGGCGCGTACAACAATTCACGCAACGCCGGCATGCCATTGATAATGAAGACATCGGTTTCAATGATATTATAACCGGTCAAATAATATCCGCCTTTTTTCAACGCTTCGGCATCACTCAACGTGGCACTGACGCTCGTCCCCACTTTATAGGACAAAGCGTAAGAATCAACATCCAAATAATTCGGGGTATTTAAATTTTCAATATAATCAGCTTCTTCGGAAAAATATTTCCAATTGGGATAAATATTTTTGGTGCCGCTCAGCCACGCGCTCGGATAGGCAAAGTTAAAACCGTTTCCGCTGTAAGTTTGCCAACCGCTTGGAGTGGCAATTCCGCTTTCCGGCAAATCATAACTCACCACTTCGCTGGCAGTATTGGTCGTGCCGGCCGCCGGGGTCGTGGGGGCGGGGTTGCTCGCCACTTCGCTGGTGTTAACATCACCAATCGGAATTTTCGCCAAATCAACATTACTAATCCCCAAAGAATGAGCGCGGAACACATCCATAATATTTTCTTTGGTCACTTCGCGACGCCAGGTATCATCTTTTCCGACATACCAGACTCGCCCATGATCTTCTACCGCCAACAATAATCGTCCTTTAATACGATTACGCAATTCCATATTATAACGATGTTGCACGCCACCATATAAAGGTAATTTATTTAAATCAGCATTGGTGATTCCCAAAGCCAAACTACGGAATAACGGCAAAGCATTATCAACGGTCGCTTGGTAACGTTTTCCGGTCACCGGCGAGACATACCAAATTTTTCCATGATCTTCCACCGCCAACAACATTCGGCCCTTAGTGTGTTCCAACAAATTGAAAGAACCGGAACTTGTACTGGTTGTTGTAGTTGTAGTTGTCGTTGTCGTAGTGGTGGTCGTCGTCGGCGTAGTGGTAGTGGCTGGAGTCAACAAAGAACAATCAACCACTTCCATCAAAGTAGCCCCGGTCCAACCGATATTTCCTTTATTGGTTTTGACTTTATACCAACCATCGGTTTCCGCGATAATCGGCACGACAGTGCCGGCAGCCACGGTTTCCAATTTTGGTGTTCCGGAACATTCACGCTCCAAAACATAAGCGGCGATTTTATAACGACCGCACCAATTGCGCTCGTAAATCGGATCAACATAACATTCCCAAGCTTGTGCGGCCGGCGCGGCCAATAGTCCCAGGCCAAAAACCGCCAAGAAAAGGCGAAACGTTGTGGAATTTCGCATACATTTTTATTTATTGATTAAAAATAACCTGTCCACTTACATAACGATTAAAATCGCCAATCATTTCACTTTTATTATACACATAAAAAAGGCGAAACAACAATGTTCCGCCTGAATGATTTTACAACAAGGAGCCGTGACGTTGGTCACAACGCACCAACGAGTATTCATCAATAATCGTGGACGAGGGACGCGCCAAACTGTTCAGCAAGAAATCCGGTACAACCATAATCGGCTGACGATAACGCATCGCCCGATACATGTCCTGATTCAGCAGGCGCAGGGCGCGGCCGTTGCTCATGACGTAAAGCGTCGCCCGCTCCCCCAAATTCGCTTCCGACTGAGGCACGAAAATCGTGCCATCACGCAGTGGCGCGGGGCCGGCGTCGGCGGTATTGAGGAAAAACGCGTCTGCCGCATGATCATACATTCCACCGAGCAACACGGACGAATCACGCAAACCCCAACTGTGCATGGAATACGCTGAGTTAAAGAAGTAGCGGCGCGCCTGCTCATCCGGTTTCAGCCAATACAAAACATCCGGATAACCGTTATTCCGATTTAACATATAATAAGGGTGGAAAAACCACACCGGCTCCGGATATTCAAGCGCCGCTCCTTCCGGATAACACGCCATTTCATTGGCACTGACATCCAGCACCTGCCCCCAGTCATAACGCAGCGAATAAAAAGCCTGCTCGGTTTTGATCCAATGTTTTTTACCATTTTTCAGTAAATAAACTTTGGGATTAAAACGAGTTTTGATCAAAGCGCCATCAGGATGCCAATTGCTGATATGCCGAAAATTGGCGTCAATCACGCGCGAGGCGGCGGCGTAATACTGCCCGAACTGAAAGTAACTATCATAGCCACGAAACCAGGCACTATCCGCCCGACTGGCTTCATCAAAGCTTTGCATCCGTAAACCCAGGTGCAGATGAACACCGCCATCACCGTTATGCGCATCATCATTGACATAACCCAAAACCATGCCCGGCGACACGCAAGAACCAAGCTGGTAAGTCAATTGTGTCCCGCCGCGAGCCTGGCTTTTCCTGAGGTGGCCGTAAATACTCATGGCGGAAGTAGCCCACTTCAATTCTTTACGAGCGTCAACATAAGGAATCGGGGCGTGCAACTGATGTTCCACCACCGCCACCAATTCCCCATAACCGGAAGCTGGCCCATAATGCACCAGACGACCGTGCGAAATCGCTTTCACCGCCGTACCTTCCGGCAAAGCAATGTCTTCCCCCAAATGAATTTGATCGATGTAAAACGCCCGTCCCGAATACGACCCGGGAACATACTGCGACTCTTCCACCGGATACTGCCAGTAATAACTGACACCGCAGAAATTGTTAGCTTTGAAAATCGGTTCATCCGGTGGCAACGATTTATCCGGCGGATCCATAAAATGCACATTTTTCAGATCATCCAGCCAATTCTGACCCGGAAGATACTCCACAAATTCCTCCCAACCGAAGCCATCCTGCTCCCAAGCACAAGCCAACATAAACGACGAAACCACCACGAAACACAAGCAATTCAAAAAGGTGCGCATGGTAAACCTCCTTTGCGCGGGGTAAAAAAATTCCAAACGTTACGATTAAGGGGGCGCATTTTCCACGCCCCCCATCACGAATCACCAAGTATGAGACTATTATAGCATATTGAACGTTAAATTAACGTAAACTTTTTCCGATTTATCCACAGGGGGGCGCATTATTCCACCCCATTCGCCTTCTCCTTTAACAGATCCGCCTGAGTTTTATTGGCTTCTTGATTGGCGGCGATGGCCGCTTGAATCTCACTATCGCTCATTGAAAACAATTTCAAAGCTTCTTCCAATTGATTATCCTTATCCGGATTCTTTTCGTCATAAACATATTCCACAAATAAATCCGGTTTAATACCTTCTTTATCAATATTTTTACCATTCGGCGTTAACCACTTGGCAACCGTCAATTTGATTTCCGAGCCATCAGCCAAATCATGCAAAGTTTGCACCGAGCCCTTACCAAAACTGGTTTGCCCGACAATGACCGCTTTCTTATGATCTTGCAACGCCCCGGCCACAATCTCCGACGCCGACGCCGAACCTTCATCAATCAAAACCACAGTTTTCAAATCTTTCAAATTACCATAAGCATAACTGGGATAATCATAAACTTCACCGGTACCGGAACGCTCACTAACGACCACGCCTTCTTCCACCCACTCACTGGATAAATCAATCGCCACATCCAAATATCCGCCCGGATTACCGCGTAAATCAAAAATCAAACCGACACAATTGGGATTTTTCTTAATTTCGGTGATTTTTTCCGCCACTTTCAAATATGAATCTTCATTGAAATTATACAAAGCCAAATAAGCTACTTCTTTATTATTGGGCAATTTCTCAAAAGAAAACTTCAAATTAGGCATCACAATCGTATCACGCACGATTTTGATGTCCATAAAATCCTCCGCGCCATCACGCGCCACTGTCAACACCACTTCCGTGCCTTTTGGCCCGCGAATTTTTTGAATTGCTTTGTCAGTTGACCAATTATAAGCTTCTTCCCCGTCCACTTTAAAAATCCGGTCACCGGATTTCAAACCGGCTTTATCCGAAGGACTATCAACAATCGGCGCCACCACTGTCAAAACACCATCACGAATCCCGATTTCCGCCCCAATACCACTGAACGAACCGGCTAAATCTTCATTAAATGACTTGGCAACTTGCGGATCAAAAAAGACCGAATAAGGATCATCCAAAGCACCAACAATTCCCTCCAACGCGCCATAATACAAATCCTGATCAGTTACTTGGGCGCTATCCACGTAATTGTTTTTGACAATATTCCAAACCTGCCAAAACATCGCAAAATCCAAATTTCTGGCTGCTTCCGCTTGCATTTCCTCCAAACCAAGCATGCCATCTTTGACCGGCGTATAAGCGGAATCATTTTGATTCCAAGCGAAAAACAAGCCCAACACAAAACCGGCAATCAAAAACAAGAAAGAAAAATAGAAATAAAGACTTTTCTGTTTACCATCATCCATAGTTTTTTATTTAATTTTGATTAAGTCTGTTTATCATTATATTGAAAAATCCAAAAATTTGCAAAAAAAAGACACGGTATGGTAATAACCGTGTCTTTTCTAAAAGGGTTGCCCCTATTATCACTATGAGACTATGTTAGCACACTTTTTTACTTTTGTCAAACTTGTCCTGAACTTGTTTCAGGATCTTTGATGGCTTTTTGGCTAAAAATAGAGATTTTTCTTGATGACTGAGTTGTTTTAGGGCATATTCGGCCTTACTGGCGGTTGATCGATTCTTAAAACGCCGCGAATACAACAATTTCACGGGGCGACGGGCGCGCGTGTATTTCGCGCCCAACTTGGACTCATTATGTTCTTTCAAACGACGCTCCAAATCCACCGTAATTCCGGTGTAAAACGTTCCATCGGCGCATTGTAAGAGGTAGAGGTAGTACATGGGGGTATTATAGCATAAAAACCGCACGGGCAGTAGGAATTTCGCCTCGCCGGCGCAACAAAAACTTGCGCCGGCTCCTTGTCCAGGGCATCCGGAAACGCTCCTACTCGTCGCGTTTCCGGTCGCTCGCCAGTTTCGCAATTTCTTCCAGAATTGCTCAACGCTCGCTTATGCGAGCCTGTCCTGACGAAGGTCAGGATTCGATTCCTACGACGCTATGCGTCTTTTATTAAAAAAGAACAGAATTATTTCTGTTCTTTTTTAATAAAGCACGGGCAGTAGGAATCGAACCCACGCTAGAGGTTTTGGAGACCCCTGTACTACCATTATACGATGCCCGTAAGTGTTGAAATTATAACAAATCTTTCCAAAAAGGCAAATCAAAACCAAAATAACACAAAACTATTTTTTCCAAAACGGCTCAAAAAGTTTTTGCACAAATTCCCGATTTTTTTCATTTAAAAATTTTTCTTGAAAAGCACTTTCTCGAAACATGGCAAAACGTTTACGTCCGTCAGCCTCATTTTTCAAATCAACATATAAAGAAGCATCATCCAAATTATTAATCGCCTCATCCAATAAATATCGATCTTTTAAGGAATTAATATTACGACTGAAAACATGCGGATCATATTCTTTATTTTCCTCACCGGGCAAACAATTATGCCAATGTTTCCTTAACAAAGACAAATTTTTAAGATGATATTTCTCAAAACATTGCACTGCCAAATAAACCCGGTCACCGGCATCCTTCGCGCCCCGCTCCTTAATTTCTTCCAAAAGTAAAAAACGTTCAGTCGGATCGGTCGGTAAGCTTTTCCACAAGGCCAAGGCCATTTTTAATTTTTCCAAATTCAAAGGTTCATTACACAAATAATCCGATTCTCTCCAATGTGGGTGATCTTGCCACTCTCGCAACAACGCTTCTTCCAATTTTTTGTAATCTCCCCCATTTTCAAAGGCACGAGTCAATTCTCCTTTAATTTTGGAATCAAAATCATACTCCGCTACATTTTGAGGAATATCTTTTCCACCAAAAAATTGACCGAATTTTGCCATTTGTGTAAATCAAAATCTTAATAAAAACATTATAGCAAAAAGCGCTTTTTTGAGCAAAAAATCAATTTGACAAAAAACAATTTTATCGCTAATATAAGAGACGTCATAAATCTTAATTTATGATTGGCCGTTGGCCATTTTAATTTTAATTAAAAATCTCACATTTTAGCTTTACTCCTTGCCGCTTGCCGCGGTCCAGTCGCTAAAATGGAGGCTTAAAGGAGCACTACTATGAATCTACCAAGTGTTGAAGACTTGCTGAAAGCAGGCGCCCATTTTGGGCACAACCCAAGCAAAACTCATCCGAAAATGAAGGATTTTGTGTTTGGGGTTAGAAAAGGTATTCACATCGTCAATTTGGACAAAACTGTGTCCCAATTGGAAATCGCTTGTGACTTCGCTAAAGAATTGGCGAGCAATGGCGGAAAGATCTTATTCGTTTCCACCAAACCGCAAGCCAAGGCCATCATTAAAGAATGCGCCATTGAAGCGAACATGCCTTACATTACCGAACGTTGGTTGGGCGGTTTGTTCACCAACCACCACAATGTCAGCAAATTGATCAAAAAATTGAAAGAATTGCGACAAAAACACGGCAGCGATGAAATCTTAAAGTACACCAAGAAAGAACAATCTTTGTCCAAAAAAGAATTGGAAAAATTGGAAAAATTGGTCGGCGGTTTGCAAGATATGATTGGTTTACCGCAAGCTGTCTTCATCGTTGACGTCAAGAACGATAAAACCGCGTTATTGGAAGCTCGTAAGAAAAATATTCCGGTCATTGCCATTTGCGACAGCAACAACAAACCGGATTACATTGATTATGTCATTCCAAGCAACGACGACGCGCCAAAAGCCATCGCCTTGATCTGCCGAGCGATTACTTCCGCGTTAAAAGATGGGGAAAAGAAAGCCGCCAGCCGTAAAGAAGCCGGTAGCAAAAAAGAATAAAAACCTAAAAAATAATTTTAATTACCACTATGATCGATAAAAGTATCATCTTGAAGTTAAGACAAGAAACCGGCGCCGGTATGGTGGACTGCCAAAAAGCTTTGGAAGAAAGCAATGGCAACATTGAAGAAGCCACCGAAATCTTGCGCAAAAAAGGCACTTTAAAAGCCGCCAAAAAAGCGGAACGTGCCACTAAAGAAGGTTTGGTCGCCTTGAAAGTCAGCGATGACAAAAAGAAAGGCGCGATTGTCCAAGTCAACTGCGAAACCGATTTTGTTTCTCGCAATGAAAACTTCATCAATTTAGTTAATGAATTGTTGGAAAAAACTTTTGCCGGCGAATCCGCTGAACAATATTTTGAAGAGCAAAAGAGTGAATTGGTCATGAAGATCGGTGAAAACTTACAATTCGGTCGCGAAGCCGTAATTGAAGGTGCGTTCGTGGTTGGTTATTTGCATAGCAATAAAAAGAACGGCGTTTTAATCTCTTTTGATAAAGAAATTGACGCTACTCTAGCCTCCGGCATCGCGATGCACGTGGCGGCCATGCAACCGAAATATTTATCTTCCGAAGAAATCCCGGCTGATGTGATTGCCAAGGAAAAAGAAATTTATGCCGAGCAATTGAAAGCCGAAGGTAAACCGGAAAACATGATTGAAAAAATCATGGGCGGAAAATTGAGCAAGTTCTATGAAGATGTTTGCTTGTTGAACCAAAAATACATTAAGGACGACAGCAAATCCATTCAAGAAATGATCAAAGACGCCAAAATTAACTCGTTCTTATTATTTAAGTTCTAAGATATGTTAAAACGACACAAAGACTTCTTGGCCAACAAGAAGAAACGTGCGAATAAAATCGCCAACGATAAAATCGTCCGCTACAAAAAAGCCGGCGAAAACATCGTCAAAGCCGCAAGTAAGTAACAAAAAAAATCTCCGCCATTGGCGGAGATTTTTTTATTCTACATTTTTTTTAAAACCCTAAATCAGGTATACTTAGCTCATCATATCCGCCGACTAAAATTTCTGAAGCATACAAACCATTATCCAAATCCTGCATTTCACGCAAATAAATAAACATTCCCGGGCGCAAGCTCTCGCTGGTGGCAGGGACGGTGAAAACTTTGCTGGCGTGAACGACACGTCCATTATCCACCAAGGCCGGCTGATACTCCAACCCATAAATCTTACTGTTATCATCATAGGCAACCATCAAAACCGCATTTAAACCGTTTGGTTGCAAATATAAAATTTTTTCATCTTCTTTTTGATCAACAATTAGAGCACGCCAAGTGTTTTCATCCAAAGGCCAAGTTTCCGAAATCTGCGCCGTTTGTTTCAATAAATGATTTTCTTGCAACAAACTATGGGCAAAGAAAAACAAATAAAGATAAATTACGAATAGCAAAACCGCCAAAACACAGGCGGAACACAAAAACCAACGATAGGCGCGCTGAAAAGCACCCGAAAC
>DAIPKK010000033.1:0-8761 GCA_036769805.1 Patescibacteria group bacterium | reverse complement strand
GGTATCCCCTTTCACTCCCGGAGGCGCGCTCACCACTTTCAATTGCATTTTACGAGGCAAACGAATGCTTAACGGAATATCATTACGTTTCAAAATTAAAACCTGTAAACCTTCGGTCAAATACTTACCTTCATATTCCAAATTTTCATGAGGAATTTCAAATTGGTCAAAAGTGTTATTATCCATAAAGACGTAATTTTTGCCATCATTAAACAAAAAATTGGCGTCGCTGGTTTCCACGTTGGCCTCTTCCACCATTTCTCCTGATTTAAAGGTAAATTCCACCACTTTACCACTCTTTAAACTTTTCAAACGAGTACGCACAAAAGCGCTACCCTTTCCCGGGTTAACATGTTGAAATTCCACAATTTGGTTGATGTCATCCTTAAACATGATGTACATCCCGTTTTTAAAATCGGCGGTGCTAATCATAAATTTTCGCTTAAATTATTAAAATTATTCAAATAGATAATTATCAATTTTCCAATCACCATATTCCCACACAATATTCAAAGTATAAACCCCATCGCCACTGCCGACAGGCGTTTCTTCCTTGGTGGTTAATTTAACATTTACTTGATATTGCGTCAATGAAACGGATTTCAAAACCGTCAATAATTCATAATAATAAAATGGCGTCGCCACCTCAGCTAAAGTCTTTCCCCCCAATGACGATTTGGCCTTGGCAGACAATTGACTCTCCAATG
Organism: Patescibacteria group bacterium; assembly: GCA_036769805.1. Taxonomy (GTDB): domain Bacteria; phylum Patescibacteriota; class Patescibacteriia; order DYGC01; family DYGC01; genus DYGC01. The sequence goes on along the minus strand of DAIPKK010000033.1, from coordinate 8,054 downwards.
TCGCCCAACGACGCTTGGCATATTCCAACAAATAATTATTAACAAAAGCTTTAACACTGTCATAACGCTCTTGAGAGCTCATTTCATTGATTTCTTGATCACTGACGCCAACGGACAAATCACCGGCAACAATCGGCTTGACCGGTTCGCTTGTTGAATCCTTTGAATCCGTTGAGACAGACTCTTTAACTGTAGTACTATCCTCGGCGGGTTCATCGGTCATGGCGAGCTCCGCAGGAGCGACGCCATCTTGTGATTTATCCGAATTCGTATCAGCCTGAGTTTCACTTTCCTCAGTCATGGTCACGCCAAACTGCGGAATGGTGGCGATACTGACAATCTTACGTAAAATCTCAGCGCAACTCTCGCTGTTCTTATTATTGCTCAACTCACTTTTATACTGCCCCTGACGAATATCAAACAAATACATCACCTGACAACTGTCATTATTGGTAAAAATAATGGATAATTCGTCACCGTTCAATTGCTCCACGGTTTTCCAATCAGCTGCCGGATATTTACTGGCAAATAAAACACCGTTTTGCTGATATTTGTAATCAAGCCACTCATCTTGAGTAGTCGTGACAGCAGTGGACGTGGAAGAATCAGTCGGCAAATTTATTTCATCCGACTCACTCAACGTTGGTTCTTTTTTATCAAACCAACCTTCATTACTCGCAAAATAATAAAATCCACCGCCTAAAATACCGATGGATAAAAGTAAAATTATGAAAGCGCGCCACATACTTTTCTATTTTTAATTATTTAAATTTTTTGGACAATTATCATGACATTGGCCACCGCAAGGAGGAACCGGATTTTGACTCTGTCCTTCGGCCGGTTTCCAGGCCAAAACATCGGCTAAATCAATTTCCGCGATACCGTCCTTATCATTTTCATTAAAATTTACATCCAATTTATTTTTCAACAAATAATGTTTAACCACCACACCAATACCGTCTTTGGTTTTGACGCGCGCGCCCACCGGCGGAAACTTACTCAACATATCCTGATAACCGCAACGTTCATAATTTAAACAACAGGCCAAACGCCCGCACATACCGGACAATCTTTCCGAACCGCGGTGATTCAATTGTTGCAAATCAATCAAATCCGAGCTGATACTTTCTAATTTTTGCAAATGCGTGGCGCAACACAAAGGACGACCACACGGACCAAGATCCCCGGTCAAACGCGCCTCATCGCGAATGCCGATCTGTTGCAAACGAATCAATTTGCGGAATTGCTGAGTCAAATCTTTTACCAACTCACGAAAATCAATACGCCCGTCGGCGATAAAGGTAAAAGTCAAACGCTTATCATCAAAAGAATAATAAGCGCGCACCAATTTCATGTCCAAACCGTGCTTGTCGGATAATTCTTTACAAACCTTATGCGCGGTCTTGGCTTCTTTTTCCAAATGTTGCCATTTTTTCTTATCATCCTCATCAGCGACGCGCAAAATTTCTTTATCCGCCACATCATCGTTGTTAGGATCATATTCGTGGATTTTCTTCACGCGTCCAATGTCAACACCCAAGCGGTGCTTGACCACCACCAACTGATCGGCGCGCAAATTTCCGAATTCTTCCGGCAACGGGAAAGCCTCACCATCACGGAACCATTCCGCCCATTGAATAATCGCTGTTTTCATATCGTAAAAGTTTAAATTTTTAAAATAAAAAATACTTCCTTAAAATCAACCTATCTATACTATTTAACAAGAAAAAATGAATAAAATCAAGATTAGAACCCCCGGTCCTCAGTGGCATGATCCTTGTACAAAACAGACAATGTTACAAAACCGGCACGTTTATCATTCAAGTCAGGCTTTTTGGAAGAAACTTTAAATCCCAATTCCTCAAAAGCTTCTTTTACTTCCTTTACTTTTCCATGACCGATTTCACCTTGCATTCTCACCTGAGTACCACATTCATCCTTATCACGAATCGCCTGCAATACATATTCCGCCTGAACATTGGAAACATTTTTAATAATCTTGCGCACTGTTCGATTCTCCAACAAAGCGCCATACTCAGCCATCAAAGCGGCCGGTAATCTCAAATCGGTAATCTTGTTTGGGACCTGAGGATCTTCAAAACTACTCATAGGCTTATAGATAAATTGGATAAATGCTTAATAAGACAATTATAGCACAGCTGAAAAATAAAAAAAGAGGATTTTTCGTGTGCCTCTTTTGGTTTTTCCTCTTTATCTTAATATCTGTTATCGGTCTTGATCTTTGTTTGTACTTTCAGCTTAGGAGAGAAATTTTACTTTGTCAAATAGTCTTGAACCAGGATTCGTCTGATACTCATCCATAAACATTTTTAGATAAAACACCATTATAATTTCATCTTTCGTAATATCTGATGAACTATGATTCTTATCATAGACCATCAGATAAATCCGACGAAGCCGCTTCGCGCTCTCGTGGGAGGACTCACAAAGTTCAAGACTAATACAGCATATCTACCGCGTAATAATCAGCCGGGGAATAATCATCGGTTAAAACCGGCACGTCGCGCGTGTCCAACGCTTGCGTGTAATAATTCTGCCAATAAGACAAAGACGACAAAGTGGCGTAGTCATCGCTTTTGCGCGTTGAATTTTTATCAGCCACCAAAATCAAATTTTGAGCACGCTCCACCGGAAACTTTGTATTAACCTGAAACAAATACAAGTTGGGAAAGACTTGAGCGTAAGTTTTATACAAAGCGCGCAACACGCGGCTGTCTTCACCTTGCACCGCGCTGATAATATTCAAAACCGCCACACCATCATCAGTCAAACCGTCAAACATATCTTGCGCAAATTCCAAAGTCGTCAATTGATGAGGAATCATCCCATTGGTGGAAAAAGCATCAAAAAAAATCGCTCCGTATTGCTTGGTGTTTTGTCGCAAAAACGGACGCGCGTCCTGAACAAAAATTTGCAAACGCGGATCGGTCACATCCAAATTAAAATACTGACTGGCCAAATCCACGGCCGCCCCATCCAACTCCACAACATCCATCCTTTTATCCGGATAAGTCGCCAAAAAATATTTGGGATAGGAAAACGCCGCGCCGCCAATCATCAAAGCGTCGGTGGCGTCCGGCTTAAACGATAAAAACAAATCATAAAATTTGGTGTATTCATGAACCAATTCCAGCGGATTATCCACAAACATCGCTGACTGGGCGGTCTTCCAATCGGTCTGCCAAAAACGAACATTTCGCCCCTGGTAAGCAATTTTATCACCAATAATCACTCGGGAATATTGGGTATCAATATCCAACATTTCGTCATTCTTAACAAACTCAAGCAACAACGAGCCCCAAAAAGCCAAAATCACGCAAGCAATCAATCCGGCTACCATAAAACGGCGACTGTCAGGAGCGTAAGCCAAAACTCCCAAAATCAGCAAAGCCACCACGCACAACCACAACAATTGCTGATGCCCCAAAGCCGGCAACAACAAAAACCCGGCTGCCAAAGTACCGGCGATACTGCCGAGCGTGGACCAGGCATAAAGATTACCGATAGTTTGACCGCTATCACTCAACTGGGTTAAACGCAAACGCACGGCATAGGGCGAAACAAATCCAAGCACCACCCCAACCGGCCCAAACAAAAGTAAAGCCGCCGTAATTGAAGTCCAATAAATATTCGGGCTCAAATTACTCAGAAATTCCAAAACCCGCGCTTGCAATAATAAAGTCACAAAAACGATTCCGGCCGCCACAAAGAAAAATTGTCCGAAAGTTTTCCAGTTCGCGCCACGGTCGGCCAACTTACCGCCATACCAATAGCCCAAACTCAAACAACCTAAAATCACGGCAATCAGCGCCGACCACACCGGCAAAGACGTTCCCAAATACGGCGCAAACAAACGCGACGCCAATAATTCCAAAATCATCACCAAGGCTCCGGAAGAGAAAACAATCAAAGTAAGGAGATGTTTTTTCATAATAGATTATTTTATCAATTTTATTTCTGAATCGCGCAACACTAATGCTTGATCGTTCGGCAAACGATGTACTTGCCGTTGATATTTCTCTTCATAAGCGAGCACTTCCGTCTCAAAACTTTCCTCATAATGCGGCCACACCAAAACTTCCGTAATATTCAACGCGCGTAAATCTTCCAAACCAACTTCATTTTCATCAGCACTGCTTCCCCAACCAGCCAAACTAATATCATCCGCAACAATAATACTGCCGGCGCTACTACCGATATAGATTCCACCGTTTTCCAAAAACAAATTGATCTGCGCCAAAAAACTCGAAGCTTGCACAAATTTCAATAATTTAAAAGTGTTACCACCGGAAACGAAAATCACAGAGCATTGCGAAAAATCATAATTAAGTTCAAATTCCAAATCCACAAAATCAACCCTGGAAAAACCGGCATCCAAAAACTGCTGTTTAGTTAATTGATTCCACGGATTGTTTTCTTTATCTCGCGAGGCGGTCACCACAATTGCCACAGATTTATTAATATCCGGTTGCATGTCCAGCAACTCCGCGATAACCTTGGGATTAGACAAACCGGTAGAGGTGAGAATTAGCTTTTTCATAATAAATTTTTCCTTTAAATTCAATATCAAAATTTTAGCACAATAAAACCGCCGATGCCAATAATGACAATTGCGAATTTTTCCCTTATAATAAACTCAAAATAATTATTGATCATAATATGCAAATTCCCAAACGTCGGCCGGGCAAATATCAATCCTGCCGCCATGACCAACACATCACCGCCGCCCGCTACGCCCAACTGGAAAAAAAATTAGCCAAACTCTTGGCAGAGCGACCGGCTTTGATTGAAGAAGTGCGGCACGGCGCCAGCATGGGTGATTTTTCCGAAAACGCCGGCTATCAAATCGCCAAAGGACAACTGCGCTCACTCAATGAAAAAATATTGGAAATTGAAGACAGCCTCAAACACGCCGAAATCATTGATTGCGGCGGCGACACCGACTGCGTCAAACTGGGACACACTGTCACTTTGGAAAACAATGGCAAAACCGTCACCTATCAAATTCTCGGCGCCACCGAAAGCAACCCGAGCAAAGGAATCATTTCCCATTTGTCACCGCTGGGCTCTGCTTTAATTGGTAAATCCGTCGGGGAGACGGTGGTGATTAAGGGAAGTAAATATCAAATAGTCAACATCAAATAACTCACCCACAAACAAAAAATCACCGGGCGCAAAACCCGATGATCTTCTATTAAACTTAATCCACCACCGGTACCCAAATATCAAACTCCGAATCATCACTGTTATTTTTCCAACGTTCATCATAATACTCCACCCAAAAATCGCCTTGGGTTTTTCCGGTTTTGGCGATTTCTTCCATAATCTTACCGTAAGTCTGCCCCAACTTATCCAATTTTCCTTTATGAGTAAAAACCAAATAATGAGCCGGTGGCAATTCCAACTTCTCCAAACCCGCCGGCAAGGTTTTGGCAAAATCACGCACCTCAATCCCGGCCACATAATGAAAAGTGCACGCCTGCACATTGTAATGAACGGAAACGCCATACAATTTTTTGTTAAATAAAGCGTTAGGCACGGTTTTTTCCAGCGCCATAAAAGTCAACCACGCCGGATAACAATCTTTGGCGGAATTTTCCACGTTCGTGTCCACCCCGACGCCGACGATCTTCATGGCCGGCATGTTTAGTTGTTTGTAATCCATACAAGCGAAATTATGAATAATAAGTTTTTAAATTATTTTCATTTTACCGCCAAACAAAAAAAGTAGAAATCTTTGTTCTACTTTTTTGTTCTAGTTTTATAATTATCGGTCTTCCCCCGGACACGGCGCAAACTCACAATCCGGCGCAGTGCGACCGACGGCTGAGCCATCCGGACAAATCTTAGCGTCCATGGTGCAAGCAACCGGCGCTTCATTCAATGGTGGAACACCGCCCGGTGCTTTATTCACCGGTGGATTATTCACTGCCGGCGCTCCCCCGCCCACCGGAAATCCACCCGGTGACATTTCATTCGCGGGCGACGTAACAGACGGTTGTTCAATCACAGCATCAGGCACGCCACCAACCGGCGCTTCACCACTCGGCACGTTCGTGGCCGGCGGCATTACTTGCGGATTGGTCTGAACCGGATCAGCTTTACCGCAAGCGGAAAAACTGAAAACCATTATCACAACAAAAAGCATTAAAAATTTTTTCATAACAATATTTTAAAAATTAAGATTTTTTGATTTTTTTACGCCCTCGTTTTTTCTCCACGGTTCCCACTTTTTCTTGTAAAGATTCCAAAGTGATTTTATCTTGCTGCGACATCAAAAAGCGATTACTGAAAATAAAACCGCTGTACTCTAATGAATAAATATGCAAAAACGTCAAACCGATGGCGATAATCAACGGACCGTAAATAATTCCCCAAAAACCGAAAGTGACGATTCCGCCCAAAATACCAAAGAACAAAATAAAAGGATGAATATTGGTATGACCTTTCATCACCCAAGGACGCAAGACATTATCCACCAAACCAATGACGATTGAACCCCACAAAATCAAGAAAATCGCCTTTCCCCAAGCGCCGATAAACATAAAATACAAAGCGATCGGCCCCCACACCAAGACTGTGCCGAACAAAGGAATAATGGAAGCGATGGCCGTTGCCAAACCCAAAAACAAAACCGGCAAACCGACAATCGCATAGGCAATAGACGCCACCACCGCCTGCGCCATGGCTGTCAAAAACGTCGCCAACAACGCGGCATAACTAACTTCTTGAAATTTCTTATAAATTTCCAAATCATAACGATCATGCAAAGGAGTCCACTGCATAATCCGCACCAAAATCTTTTTCCCATCGCGGAACATAAAAAATAAACAAACAATCAAGAACAAAAAATTGGTCACCAACTGAAAAGCGTTATTGATGATGGAACTGGTTGCCGACAATAACCACCGATTCAAACCGCTACCGATATTGGTGAAATAAGTCATAACGGTTTCTTCATTCAAAGAAAATTCAAAAAAGCGTGAAATAAAAACGTTAAATTTATCCACCCACACTGTCAAAAATCCACTGTCAAAAATCTTCATTAACCAATCATAAAATCCACCAACCTGCGTGGACAAATACAATAAAAACAAAATCAAAGGAATAATCACAATGAAAGAAATCGCCAAAACCATCAACAACGACGCCAAAGACGGACCGATGCGTTTGCTTTTCTGCATGATGCCCAAATACGCCGGATAAAAAATGGACGTGATGGCGGCGGCAATCAAAAAGATTCCCAAAAACGGTTTATAAATCACATACCATAAATATAAAATTCCCAACAAACACAAGAAAAAGAAAATTTCTCCCAAATAATTTATTTTTTTCATATCTATTTTTATTTTTCAACTCACAAAACAAAAAGCTGTGATGGTATTATAACACATCACAGCTTTTTTGGAAAAGGGACAATTATTTGGTCTCTTTATGCGGAGTATGCTTACGACAATGAGAACAAAACTTGCTGATTTCCAAACGGTCCTTAATGTTCTTCTTATTCTTACGGGTGAAATAGTTGGTTTTCTTACATTCGGTACATTCCAATTTAACCCGGAATTCTCGTTCTTTAGAAGGCATAAATATCTTATTAAAAATTAGTTTATCTTGAAAACAAGAGAGCCGTTTCCGAGGATCGAACTCGGGACCTCATCCTTACCATGGATGCGCTCTACCATCTGAGCTAAAACGGCTTAATTTTGTATTAATCTTTATACAATAACGCTATGATAACGAAATTTTACAAAGATGTCAACGTTTCCCAAGCACTAAAAAAATCGCCATAAAAACAGCGATTTCTTGAGCTTTTTTTTCAATTGGACCAACTGCCGATCCAGACCTTCGGCGTATTGGCCGTTCCGCAGTGCGCCGGGAAAGACGTTCCCAGTCCGCAACAGAAATTCGGGCCATTACCGGTACAAATCGCCCAGCAGGTGCGAGTAGTTCCCACCGATGAGGAAATCTGCAATTTGCTGGTATCAATTGACCAGTTCAAGGTGCCCGCCGAACAACTCCCACCGGACCAGTTC
>DAIPKK010000032.1:0-8852 GCA_036769805.1 Patescibacteria group bacterium | reverse complement strand
GTCGTCAATTTACCACTGGGCGGCGGTAAAGGCGGCGTCATTGTCAATCCAAAAGAATTATCGGAAAGCGAATTGGAAAAATTGTCACGCGGCTATATTCAAAAATTGTATAAATATATCGGCCCGAAAGAAGACGTGCCGGCGCCGGATGTCTACACCACTCCGCAAATCATGGCTTGGATGATGGACGAATATATCAAATTAACCAATGGGCAATACGATCCGGGCGTGATTACCGGTAAACCGATTATCAACGGCGGATCAAAAGCGCGCGGTTACGCCACCGCTCAAGGGGGATTTTACGTCTTGCGCAGTTTAATGAAAATTTTGAATAAAGATGCAAAAGGTACGACCGTTGCCATTCAAGGTTTCGGCAATGCCGGCGCCGAATTGGCGAAAATCTTATCAGACAACGGCTACTCCATCGTGGCGGTCAGCGATTCTCAAGGTGGAGTTTACAATTCTCAAGGATTTAATGTTGATGAATTGAATCATTACAAAAAAGACAACAAAACCGTGGCCACTTATGACAAGGCGGAAAAGAAAATCAGCAATGATGAAATTTTGGAATTACCGGTTGATGTGTTGATTCCGGCTGCGTTAAATGATGTCATCACCGAAAAAAATGCCGATAAAATTCAAGTCAAATATATTTTGGAATTGGCCAACGGACCAATCACCGCGGACGCTGAGAAAACTTTATTAAATAAAAATATCATCATTGTGCCGGATATTTTGGCCAATGCCGGCGGTGTCGCCACCAGCTATTTGGAACAAGTGCAAAACAGCATGAATTATTACTGGGAAGAAAAAGAAGTTTTGGAAAAACTTGAAAAAATCATGGATAACGCTTTCAAGGGAATGTGGGCGGTGAAGGAAGAAAAGAATTTGGATTTACGCATGGCCGCCTATGTCGTGGCTTTGCAACGAATCACCGAAGCGATGAAAAATCGTGGTTGGTGCTAAACTAATTTAAAATCAAAATATTATGAGTGAGCAAGAAATCTTTGACTTGGCGATTGTCGGCGGTGGGCCGGCCGGCCTAACCGCCTCGGTTTATGCCAGTCGCTACAAAGTCAATAACGTGGTGATTGCCGATTTGATGGGCGGCATGGCTTTTGGCGCGACCGAAGTCGGTAACTTCCCTTCTCATCCGGAAATCAGCGGCATGGAGCTGATGCAAAAAATGCAAAACCACGCCTTTGAATCTTTGGGCGCAACGCAAAAAATTGCCAAAGTGAAAAATATTGATAAAAAAGATGACGGCAACTTTGAAATTACTATTGAACCAAACGAAACGATCTTGGCAAAAAGCGTGCTCATCTCCACCGGTACGACACACAGCAAACTCAATGTTCCAGGTGAACACGAGTTTCGCGGTAAGGGCGTAGCTTATTGCGCCACTTGCGACGCTTTCTTTTATCGTAATTTGGAAGTGGCAGTCGTGGGGGGCGGCAATGTCGCTTTAACCGCCGCGCTACACTTGGCGAAAATTGCCAAACAAGTTTATCTGTTGGTGCGTGGTGATAAATTCGTCGGTGAAATGGTTTGGGTGGACCGGGTGAATAAAACGCCTAACATCAAAGTAATGTTTAACACCAGCGTCAAAGAAATTACCGGTCAAAATAAAGTGGAAAAACTGATTTTAGCCGATGGTAGTGAATTGCCGGTAAATGGAATTTTCGTGTCCATCGGGCACAAACCGGTGGTTGATTTCACCATGAATTTTGATTTGGCACGCGACGAACAAGGACACATCAAAGTCGCGCCGGATATGCGCACCAATATTGATGGCGTTTTTGCCGCCGGCGATGTTACCGACGGATCAAATTATTTCAAACAAATCGCCACGGCCGTGGGCGAAGGCTCTATCGCCGCGAACTCGGCTTATAAGTGGTTGCAATTAAAATCTTGAACTTTGCTTGTCATCCTGGATAAATTTTTCACTACGTTCAAAATTTTCCAGGATGACAAGCACCCCACGTGAACATAATAAAAAAACACCCTGATAAAAATCAGGGCGTTTTTTATTAAATACAAATCATTATTCAAATTTTACAGTTTTCAACAAAGCACGTAATTCTGAATCGCGACCAACTAAATCTACGTTACCATGAATTTGAAAAAATACCACTTGTTTATCTGATTGGACATAATAAACCAAACTGTCAAATTTATCAGTCATAATCAAATAACCATAATTATAATCGGAATTTCCATTCATATTAAGAAGACTACTACCATAAATTTTGGAGGCCCCAAAAACCATACCTACTTGCTCCAATGTTTCGCCACCTAAGCCCAATGTAAAATCAACATCATTTTTATAACCAATACTAATACCACCCAAATAACAAGTTTCGCACTCCGGCACAGCAGTTGTCATCACTCTATAACCCTCTGTGGTCCACAAAGTATTATTCTCCAAAATATAATCGGGTGAATATTCAAAAGTAAAACCATCACCGTTATAAATCTTATTACTAACTTCAATTACTTCATCCACTGCTTGTTTAGGCATAATCTTAACGCCGCTAACTTGTGGGCACTGCCAACCATCATCACTTTTGCCCATAAAATAAAAGGCCCCTCCCAAGAAAGCCACAAACATCAACAAAACTAACCAGAAAATTTTACCCTTCATAAAATTGTTTTTATTTATTAAAAAAAAATCCACATTGAATTGTTTTTATAATAACATATTTTTGGGGAATGGGGAATAAAAATCCACGAACGCCATTGCAAAAAACGAAAAATATTTCAACAACGGGGAAAAGGGCGAATTGTCATTCGCCCCTACGGGAGAGATTAATTACCATGATTGTGCTATATTCTAAAATTTTTTGCATAATATTTTCACGTCTCTTGTGTAGGGGCGAATGACAATTCGCCCTTCCGAATATCACAGTCTATCAATTAATCAGACAACCTACCCAAGCACGTGAATTAGTAATTGTCTGATCTATCAGCCGAGGCCCACGGTATGAACGTTCATACTATAGGCGAGATCCTGGATAAAAATTTTATAAAATAAAATTTTTTCCAGGATGACACTCCCCTAACCCTTCTCCACCACCAACCAAAACTCTTCTCCATTAACTTTAATCGCTTTGACTTGGTCTTTCACCGCGGCGTCAAAAACAAATTCTTGAGTACGAGTATTTTTACGAAGATAATCAGTCATTTCATTGATAGCGTGCTTGATCAAATCAGACTCACAATAATAAGAAACTTTGGCTTCATCGTTGATGGTAAAACCGGCGTTCTTTCTTTCCATATTGATAAAACGCACCAACTCACGCGCTGTGCCATCCAACAACAAAGCGTCGGTCATGGCGAAATCAATGGCGATTACTTCACCGGCTTGCCACTCACCACCACTTGGAAAATCAGCGGCAATATTAATTTCTTTCAAATTCAATTCATCTTTTAAAATTTCCAAATACTGTGTTGGCAAATCCACTTTGATAGTCGCTTGGCCCAAAGCCTGACGAATTTTCACATTACGAGCGGCGCGTAAGGCCAAACCCGCCTCCACGATCACGCGCACTTCGGTCATTTTTTCCAAGACAGTCGCATCCACCGCAAATTCAACGCTCGGCCAATCACACAAATGCACGGATTCCGGGGCGTCGGTGGCACGCAAATCCAAGTAAATAGTCTCCGCGATGAACGGGGCGTAAGGCGCCATCAACTTTGACAATTGCAACAAAACATAACGCAAAACCGCCAAGGCATTATTTTTATCTTCCACATCTTCGGATTTAAAACGATCGCGACTGCGACGCACATACCAAGTGGAAAGTTCATCAATCAATTCCAAAATCACTCGCCCGGCAGCCGCCAACTCATACTCATCCAAAAACTTGCTGACATCAACAATGCTCTTATTTAATTTGGCAACAATCCATTGATCAAGGATATTATTCAATTGCTCTTTTCGTAATTCACTCACTTGTTCAGGCGCATACATTTTATAGAAAGAATGGACGTTAGACAAAATCATCAAGGCTTTGCGCGACATTTCCGCTACCCCCGCTTCACTGAAACACAAATCTTCAGCGCGGATAATCGGCGAAGTCATCAAATACAAACGCAAAGCATCAGCGCCATATTTATCCAAAATTTCCGATACGTCAGGGTAATTTTTCAAGCGTTTGCTCATCTTGCGTCCGTCTTCCGCCAAAACAATGCCGTTCACCACGACATTTTCAAAAGCCGGTTTATCAAACAAAGCAGTGGATAAAACCATCAAAGTATAAAACCAACCGCGCGTTTGATCCTGCCCTTCGGCAATGAACTGCGCCGGAAAAGTTTTTTCAAACAATTCTTTATTTTCAAAAGGATAATGCACTTGCGCGTAAGGCATGGCGCCACTCTCAAACCAACAATCCAAAACTTCCGGCACGCGATGATAATGTCCGCCGCAGGAACAAGTCCAAGTCAAATCATCAATTTTATGCTTATGTAAATCAGTGACCGTTTGACCGCTACGCTGCTCCAATTCTGATTTTGAACCCAAAACCTGCACGGTTTTACAAGCGTCACAACGCCAAACCGGCAATGGATTGCCCCAATAACGATCGCGAGAAATTGACCATTCACGCACACCCTCCAACCATTTTCCAAAACGGCCGTGCTTGAAATGATCAGGCACCCAACGCACTTTTTGATTATTAGCAATCAATTGATCGCGGAATTTCGGAACATCCACAAACCACGAGCTGGTGGCATAATTTAACAAAGGAGTTTCACAACGCCAGCAAAACGGATAACTATGTTGATAAGGCAAAACTTTAAACACTAAATTTTTCGCTTGCAAATATTCAATAATTTTTTTATCCATGGCTTGCGGATCTTCAGCTTTTTTGACGCTCTCACCGGCGAAATCCGTCACTTCCGGAATGATTGTGCCGTTCATCAAAACATGTTGAATCAATGGCAAATTTTTGGCTTTGCTCAAATTCAAATCGTCTTCACCAAAAGCCGGCGCGATGTGCACGACACCGGTACCGTCCGTGGTGGTGACAAAATCCGCCGCTTGCACAGTATAAGCATTTTCCCAATTCTTAATGGGACGACCGCCAATTTCCGGTTTATTTACAAAATAATCAAACAATGGTTGATATTTTTTACCAAGCAATTTCTCGCCACTAAAAGCATCAACTTTATCATACTTTTGATCAGCTAAAACACTTTCCAAAGTTTCGGCGGCTAAAATCAAATATTCATCATTAATTTTAACTTTAACGTAAGTCAAATTCGCCCCAACTGCCAAAGCGACGTTGCCCGGCAAAGTCCAGGGCGTGGTGGTCCAAGCCAAAACATAAGTATTTTCTTCATCAAGCAATTTGAACTTGGCAATGACACTCAAATCTTCCACATCCTGATAATTCTGATTAACCTCAAAATTGGATAAAGTGGTTTCACAACGCGGACAAATATGCATGCTCTTGTGACCTTCATAAATCAACCCCTTATCCCACAAAGTTTTAAAAACCCACCAAATGCTTTCCATAAAATTCACATCCATGGTTTTGTAGGCATTTTCCATATCCACCCAACGCCCGACGCGCGGAATGATTTTCTTCCAATCATCAACATAGGTTTGAACGTTGGCGCGGCAACTTTCGCAAAAATTAGCAACTCCCATTTTTTCAATATCGGCTTTGCTGCCCAATTTCATTTCCTTTTCCACGATATTTTCAATCGGTAAACCATGACAATCCCAACCCCACACGCGGCCGACGTGGTAACCTTTCATGGTCCAATAACGCGGCACCAAATCTTTCATGATAGAACCGACCAAATGACCATAATGCGGCACGCCCGTGGCAAAGGGCGGACCATCATAAAAAACATACTCGCCTTTCGGGGCATTTTTACTCAAAGATTTCTCAAAAATCTGTTTTTCCTGCCAAAATTTCAAAACTGCCGCTTCGCGCTCCACCGTTTGATTATGCTCTGCCATAACTTTTTATATGTTTAAAATTTAAAATAAGCGAAAAATACATTTATCTATTGTATAAAAAGCGATTGTGATTGTCAAAAAAAGATTGACTTTTCAAAGCGCAATTGCTATATTATTAACAGTTTTTTGCGAGCTACGAGATCGCGTAGCTCAGCTGGATAGAGCAACAGCCTTCTAAGCTGTGGGTCACAGGTTCAAATCCTGTCGCGATCGCCGGTTCCTATTTATGGTGGCTATGGTATAACGGTTATTACTCTGGTTTGTGGCACCAGCAATTCGGGTTCGATTCCCGATAGCCACCCCATTGAAAAAACACTTAGAAATGAGTGTTTTTTCGTTTATCCAAAACTATAATTGTCGTTTTTCCTATTTAATGATAAATTTAAAATATTCAAATACTAATTTTCAAATATGCTCCCCAAAATAAAATTTCAACTGCCAACCATAAAAAAAGAAGGGCAAATGCTTAATAATTTTTGCCAGCCACGGCCAACTGGTTGGGATTGGAGCCAAAGAATTTACAAACGACATCCTGAACTGGAAGAAATAACAAAAGATATAAAAGATAAAAATGAATTTCTAAAAAAATGCAATAAATATGCTAAAAATTTTATAAATAAAAACAAAAAAGAACTATTAAACAATGTTAATAATTTTCAAAAAGATTGGGACAAAATTGGTCCTAAATATTTTGAAATTCTATCTCAACATTTTGAAACCGATTATCCTAAAAAGATAAAAACTATCCGCGCTTATGTGTCTATTGTTCCAATTTGCCCACGTTTTCTAGATAAATGGTCATTTAACGTTAGATATGACAAACCGGAACAAATGCGAAAAATCGCCATGCATGAAATCATGCACTTTCTACATTTTAAAAAATGGATGGAAATTTTTCCCAAAACCAAACGAAAAGAATTAGATTCACCTTATTTGGTTTGGAAATTAAGTGAAATTCTAGCACCGATTATTTTAAATAATCATCCCCAAATTCAGAAAATGGCCAAAACCTATTCTGCCGGATATAAAGAATTTCAAAATATTAAAATCGGTGGCAAAAAGCTTATTCCCTATTTTGAAAATTTATATCAAAAACATCTAAAGTCAAACTACTCTTTTGAAGATTTTCTCAGATTATGTTGGGGAAAAACCCAACAATACCGTACTATTATTGAAAAAATTTAGCCACACTCTTGACATCTCCCGCCTTTTCTGTAATACTCAACACTTAAAGTAACTCTCATCTACTTCCATTTAGGAAATTTTGATTTCTTTCAATTTCTTAATATTAGGCTTTATTTTTAGCTTCAATGGAATTTTATGAAGGGCCGAGTGGCCTATATATACTTTAAAGCTAAAAAATTAAGCGTAATATTTATGTTTAAAAGAAACTTCAAGCGAAGTTCCCGTTTTGAAAACTCCGCTTCTCGCCATCGTCGTTCTGATGATAGCCGAGACTCTCGATCTGATAATCGCCGCCCCTCCCGACAAAGCTCCGGACGTGGTGGTCGTTTTACTGATCAAAAAATTAATCCGGCTTTGTTTGTTCGTAAAGCCGAACCGGTCGCGAAAGCCGAAGCATATCGTTCCAAAAACGCGTTTGCCGATTTTGCGATTGATGAACAATTAAAAAATAACATCGCCGCCAAAGGCTATGTCACTCCTACTCCGATTCAGGATGAAAGTATCCCGATGATTTTGAAAGGCCATGACATTGTCGGCATCGCCAACACCGGCACCGGCAAAACCGCCGCTTTCTTGATTCCATTGCTTAATAAAGTATTGATGAATCCGCAAGAAAACATTTTAATTATCGTGCCGACTCGTGAATTAGCCGGACAAATCAATCAAGAATTATTTGATTTCCGCGGGGCTTTAAAAATCTTTTCCGTTTGTTGCGTGGGTGGTATGTCCATTTACCGACAAATTTCCGACTTGCGTCGTCAACACAATTTTGTGATTGGCACGCCCGGTCGTTTAAAAGATTTGATTAACCGCCGCGAATTGAATCCCGCTCGATTCTCCACGATTGTTTTGGACGAAGCGGATCGCATGTTGGATATGGGCTTTGTCAATGACATGAAATTTATCATGGAAAAGATGCCTAAAAATCGTCAAACTTTATTCTTCTCCGCTACCACCAATAAAGAGGTCACCAAATTGATTCAAACTTTCTTGACCAACCCGATCAGTATTTCCGTCAAAACCGGTGACACTTCAAAAAATATTGAACAAAACGTCATTCGCGTTAAACACGAAGATGAAAAATTGGCTGTCTTGCATGAAATCTTAAAGAAACCGGAATTTTCCAAGGTTTTAATTTTCGGGCGAACCAAATTCGGCGTGGAAAAATTATCTGTTTCCTTAGTTAAAAAAGGTTTTAAAGCTGATGCCATTCACGGCAACAAGAATCAGAACAAACGACAAATGTCTTTGCATTTGTTTAAGAGCAATCGCACCACAATTTTAGTGGCAACGGACGTGGCGGCGCGCGGTTTGGATATTCCTAATGTCAGCCATGTTATCAACTATGATTTACCGGCTAACTATGATGACTATATTCATCGCATCGGTCGTACCGGTCGCGGTGACCAAATGGGCAATGCTTTAACGTTTATCAGTTAAGATAAAAAAATCCCGATACCATTCGGGATTTTTTGTTTGCCTTTAAACTTTTTTATTGGTAAATTTAATTTAAGCTCAATAAATCTTAAATATTTTTAACAAAAAATTATGAAATGCCCTCAATGCCATCAGCCGGTGGAAAACGGACAAAAATACTGTAATAACTGCGGCCGTCGTTTAGACGTGCCGAACGAACCCGGCACCACCGCCCCCACGCCCCCCAAGATTAATACGTCCACTACCCCGCCCCCGAACA
>DAIPKK010000003.1:0-39349 GCA_036769805.1 Patescibacteria group bacterium | reverse complement strand
GCGACGGTTGGTAATGTTTTGTTGACGATCAAAGGCTTTTTCGGAGGAGTTTTCAATTTGATGGTGGTTTTTGCTTTGAGTTTCTATATGTGCTTGGAAGAAAACGCTTGGAACCGCGCGATGAGTTATTTATTGCCGGCACGTTACGCTCACCGCGTGCGTCGCGTTTACAATAAAGTGGAGCGTCAATTGAGCCAATGGTTCCAAGCACAATTGATTTTATGTTCCATCATGGCGTTGTTGGCATATATCGGTTTAACTTTGTTGGGTGTGAAATATGCTTTGTTATTATCAATTTTGGTGTTTGTCGGGGAAATCGTTCCTTACCTTGGTCCGATTTTCACTTCCGTGTTGGCGGTGGCTTTCGCCTTTTTGCAAACTCCTTTAACGGCTTTGATTGTTTTGGCGTGGTTTGTGGTGATCAATCAAATTGAAAATCATATTTTAGTGCCGAATATTATGAAACGTGCCGTCGGTTTAAATCCGATTATCACCATCACTTCCTTGCTGGTGGGCGTTCAGTTGGCGGGGATTGCCGGCGCTTTGTTGGCCATTCCGACCGCCACGATGCTGCGCGTTATTTTAGAAAATTATCAAGATCAAAATGTTAGAACATCATAATCTTAATGTTTCCCCGGCAAAACCGGACTCAAGCACCCCCGCGCGCCGCTCTAGGTTGTGGCTACCGTTGGCGCTGTTGATTTTTGCAATCATTATTTTTTCCGTTTTATATGTTTTGTTGCGCGCTCGTTTTGTTTACCTTCCTGTTTTAAGCGAGCAATTTGGTGGAACGGTGGCGCCGGAATATCGTTTACCAACGGACAGTGGCGAAACCGCTGATTTGACTTGGCAAAATTGGTCGCAAAAAGACGGTTTCACGGTTTTGACTTTCAGTGAGGCCAAAGCAACCGAGTTGTTGCGAAAATATTTTGATTCCAAGTGGCAAATTATTTTAAAAGACGGGGGATTTGAAATTTTCGGGCCGTTATACACGGCAGTTAACAATGATGAATATTGGAGTGAAGTGAAAGTTTTGTTTGTTAGTGAAAAATTAATCATTAATCTAAACGGAATGGACGTCCCCGAAAGATTGAATAATTATTTATTAAATTATATTATATCTTCAGACGAGGCCTCGGAAAAATCTTTTGAAAAAGTGGTTTTTTCCGCCGGTGAAGTGGCGGTTTATTTTTCCAAAGATCAAGCCGGCACTTTGTTAAAAAATTTTAATGCCGAGGATTTTTTCAAGAATTTAATTCAATATTTGCTTTATCAAAATTAATTTATGTTTATTGTCATTCGGTTTTTGATTTATACTTTACCATTGGTGGTTTTCGGCTTTTTCGCAATAATTCGTTCTTGGCCACAAAGCTTGTTGTGGGCGGGGATTTTTATGTTGATCTATTTATTGTTTTCCGCTTGGTACGTGGTGCGCCACAGTGTTCGTAAGCAAAGTGATTCCATGTCTGTGCGTGAGTTGCTGAATTATCTGGTAACGCCGGCCTTGTTGTTGTTTTCGTCCACCGCTTTTTTGTTGTTTATCAATGATATTTTGATGTATCGTTTGTTGGCGGGGGGCGTGGCGGCAATTTTGTTTTTATTTTTGGAAAATGTTTTTATCTATTTGTATTATCCTCATAAATACGTTTTGTCGTCTTTGGAAAACGTGTCCGCTTATTCCAATTTATTAACCGCTTTTTTCGTGAACAGCGCTTATTACGGTTTATCGGTGTTTTTGCATATGCAGTCAAAATGGATGTTTGCCGCCGTTTTCATAATTAATATCATTTTGTTTTTGCAAACAATGTTAATCAACCATTTGAAATGGCAAAATACTTGGTTCGCGGTTTTGATGGTGGGAATTATTTTGGGAGAAATGGTGTGGGTTTTACAATATCTGACGTGGAGCTATTTGGTGAAAGGAGCGGTTTTGGCGTTCAGTTATTATCTCCTTTCCAACATGTTTCGTTATTACTTTTTGCAATCTTTGAATAAGACGGTATTATATCGACATATTTTGATTTCGCTCGGCATGGCGGTTTTGATTCTGGCGAGCGCGCTTTGGTTATAATTAATTTAAATTATATTTATGGACAACAAACCCTTTTTGGTGATTTTGGCAATCGGCGTTGTTTTGAGCAGCGTCGCCGCCACTTATTTATTTAACAGCTACGTTTATCCATTGCGTGATCAGTTGCGTGATGCCGGTGTGGTTTTGCAAATTGATGATAGCGGTAATCAAGCGGGAGTTTTGGTAACACAAGATGGCTCAACGGTGAAGGAAGAAAAAACCGAAGCGCCCAATCCTTTAATTTCTTTGGAAAATAATTCCCCATATCGTTTTTATAGCGAACAAATCAAAACCATTTTGCCGCAATTGCGTCGCGGGATGGTGGCCTTGGCGGTGAATGATAAAAATACCGGCGAGCTGACCGTTAAGGGTTACGGTTTGGTTTTAAGCAATGATGGTTGGTTGATTACTTGGCCGGATTTGATGAGTGCCAATACTTTAATTTTGGATGATGCCGGTAATAGCTTGACCATGGAAACTTATAAAGATGATCCGGCAACCGGTTTGCGTTTTGTCAAAGTAAAAACCGATAATTTATATGTTTTGAAATTGGCTTCCCAGGATGCGGTTAACGAAGGAGAATTTTTGTTGTCAATTGATATGTTGCGTAATGTGCGCATCGGCAATTTGGTGAATTTAAATTATTTGGCCGATAAGGCACAAAGTTTGAGTTCGGTGAAAAAACGTTACGCTTTGGATTTTACCGGTAATGAGTTGAAGCGTGGTTTGCCGATTTTTAACTTGGAGGCGGAGGTAATCGGTTTGGTGGAGAAGAACGAGGCCGGGCAGGTGATTGTTTTACCGATTTATTATGCTTACAATAATTTGGATGAAATTTTTGCCGATCAAGTCAGTGTTTTGAATTTGCCGATTGAATATTTGGACTTGGCTTTTCAGTTGCGTCCATTGGCCAACATGAGCAAAGGTGCATATTTAACCAAAGCGGCAATCGTTAGTGGAGTGGATAATCAAAAAATTACTTTGTATCAAGGTGACGTCATCACAAAAGTTGATAATCAGGAATTAAACAATCGTTACGGTTTGGCTGATGTTTTATCTCAATATGCCGGCGGGCAAAAAATAGTTTTGGAGATTGTGCGTGGTGGGCAGACAATTAACGAGACAATTGTTTTGCAAAAAAAATAAATTATAAAATTCAATATTCGGACAAAAAAAGAGAGCGGCCATCCGGCCACTCTCTTTTATATAAGGTCTTTCACGACTCATGGCGAGTCAACCACCGAAGTGGAAAAACCTAGTCTTTTCCTCCAACGACTTTCACGAGTGAAAACACTCAACCCCCATCCGGAGGAAAATCGTAGTCGGGACGGCAACCATCCGGTTGCCGAAAATGTTCAAGCCGCCCAAAAGAACGACTTGGGGCCGTTGCCCTACCATAAGGCAAACGGCTACACTTGCGCAAGGTAAGATGTCCATGGTCATGAACATCTCAATGTCTTCCAATAAGAAAGACTAATGGCGATCCGACCCGACCCAGGTCAAATGGCCATTCATCATGCTTATCAAAAGAACTAATGACAGTATAGCAAATTTTTGCAACTCGGTCAAAGGGGGCGCAAATAAAGGGGATAAGAGGTGTTTTGAACAATACAAAAATAAAAAAAATATTCCACCGAAGCAGAATATTTTTAGTACCCCCGCTGGGATTTGAACCCAGGACGCCCAGCTTAAAAGGCTGGCGCTCTAACCAACTGAGCTACAGGGGCAAGAAAATTCTTTTCTATTATATAGAATTTTCAAGAATTGTCAAACCGATTTTTTAGGATTTTTTATCGCGCTTTTCAATAAATTCGCCGATTGGCATGTTGGCTCCTTGTTTGATTAAAGTTTCTTGTACCAGCATTAAGTCTTTGTTGATTCTGTTAAGTAAACGGTGGTATTCGCCGTTTTCACTGTCAAATTTTTTGAGAATGTCATTTGGGTCAACATTGTCCACATTGATTTCGATCCCTTTAGTTGCCAATTCCGCTTTTAATAAATCAATCCCCACCAAACTTTTTTTGATGTTATTGACGAGATGCTCGGCATGGCCGATGAGTTGGTCGACTTTGTTTTCAACGTGTAAGCCGGTAAATTTTTCTTTGGACATAAATTTGGTTTTATTTATTGTTTATGTGTTTAGAACGATTAAAAAATATTTTATTAACCAGTGAGCCGTTATGTGTGTGATAGGGTCTTTCACCATTTTTGTGTGGAGCATCCCAAAATCCATCCTCATCTACTAATGCCACCAAATGGCTATCGTAATCTTCTTCGATTGGCGTTGACTGATGTGTTGTGGCTAGAAAATCTTTATAAAAATATTCCACTACCATGGTTTCGCCTTCTTTTGGATCACGAAAACTATATTTGTCGAAGGGATATTCATTTTTTTGTTCCGTTTCCCAAAACCGTGTTGTGGTGCTAAAAGGTTCTATGACGTGCAAAATGCCTTTTTTAAAATTAGCCATTTTAAAACGCAGACAAGAAAGCGTTGGTGTCATATAATAAATGGAATCAGTTTCTTTGGGGGTAATATCCTCATTTTTATGAATCGCCATACTACTGGTGGAAAATTTACACACCCATAAATCAAGTTTATCCAAATCGGCCATTATTAATTCCAGCACACGTTTCTCATAATTCTCATTTTTGTATTTTTGCGGATTTTCTGTTTGTTTGCGCTCTAGTTCAGATAGGATTTGTTGCAGCCATAGATTAACTTGCCTAATGTTTTCAACTTCTTTTTGCGGAAAAATTATTTCTATCCGATGAGATTTATTGGCACGTTCTTTCCATTTTTTTTGTAAAATTTTTTGATTTTCAAAGTATTGGTTCTCAAAATCAGAATCCCAAAGCGAGGCTGTAGTTGAATGTGGTGTTGGATTTTCCATTTTTAATTTTATTTATTTCTGGAACGATCAAAAAATATTTTGTTAACTAGAGAGCCTTCATGGGTTCGGACATCAGTATGTTCTTGCTGGCCAATTGTGGTGGCGCTCCATAATCCGTCTTTGTCTATTAAAGCGGCAAACCCGGTTGGATAATCTTTTTCAATTGGTTTTTCCTGGCTTATTAAGGTTTGAAAATCTTTATCGAAAATTTCTTTGACGTCACTGTTCCCGACTATGGGGTTGGCAATTCCTTTGTGACGATCTGAAAAATATATAAAAGTGGCAAAATCTTGTTTTACATAATGAATTCCATATTCTTCCATATAACCATTATTCTTATCAAACATAATCATTTTAAAACGCAAACTGGCCCCTGATGGTGTCATGTAATAAATCGAATCACTTTCCTTAGGGCTTATGTCCTCTCCTCGGGCAGCATTGTTGCTGGTGGAAAATTTACACATCCATAACTCAAGTTTATCCAAATCGTCCATTATTAATTTTAAAACGCGTTTTTCGTAATTTTCATTTTTATATTTTTGTGGATTTTCTGTTTGCTTTCTTTTTACTTCGGAAAGAATTTTATTTATCCATACATTTACCTGTCTGATTTGTTCAATCTCTTTGCGTGGAAAAATAATCTCTTTTTTTTCAGATTGTTCCATCCGTTTTTGTTTTTGTTCGGTTTGTTTACCAAGATATTTTATGAGATTGTCATGTCCCATTTGATCTAAACGGGATTGAATTTCTTGGCTTTGTGATGGTAGTTGCTTTTCCATTTTATTGTTTGTTTTCAAATAAATGTAAAAATTCTTGAGATCGCAATAGTACATAAATTTTAGCTAAAATCGCCAGGGCAATCAATCCCAATAAACCGTTCATCAAATAATTCGGTTTGACCGGTTTTTCGGAAACATAGGCGTCGTCAATCAAACGAATATCCACGATGCCGTCTTGGGCGATATATTCATTGCCGTGCGTGACCAGGATTTCCGCTAATGCTTTGGCGATGAGCGTGGCTTGCGCGGCGTTGGTATGAAAAACATTGATATACAACAAGCCGGAATTATAACGCATGTAAGCGCTGACGCTTTGCCCCCATTTTTCTTTTAATCGTTCGGTGTTATCCGTCGGAAAATAAGAAAAATCAATTTGGTAATCGGGATTCTTCAATTTTTCAAAAATTGAAGAAGTGCTTAAAACACCAATCAAATTTTCACCGATTCTCTCGGAAGTTTTGATGGCACTGTAAGCGTCCAAACCTTCGGAGCTGTGGGGGAGAAGAATCAAACCGACGTTCGCTTGGTATTGCGGTGTTTGCAAATAGCTGTAGCCCAGTCCCAATAATAATCCAAAAATCGCAAATCCGGTAATCAGCCATTTGCTTTTCAGTAAAATTTGAATGATGGTTTTCAACATATTTTTGAATTTATATTAGATTGTCCATTGGTCGTGAATGATGCCGACCAAATACCATTGACCGTTTTCTTCGGCAAAAACCAAACGCAAACTGCGCCAATCCATGCCTTCGTATTGTGGATCAAAACCGGCGAAATAGTATTCCACCACGTGGGCGCCGGCGTAAAATTCCAAAGCATTGTCCAAGGAATTGCCTTGGCCCAAACGTTTATCAAAAGAACTTTCCGGGGCGCGAGTGAAATCCAAATCCCAAATGTATTTTTTGTAATAGTCGTTGAAATTCAATTCAATTGGAAAGCCGGAACCATCGGCATAGCCCCAGATTCGTGTTTTCTCATCACTAGTCAATTGTAAAAAATCGTCGGCGGAGAAATGCAAATCATCTTTGGAGACGTAAGCGTAAGGACTAAAACGAATCCCTTGTGTCGGATGAATTTTAAAAGCTAAATTTTCAAAATCTTTGTTTTTTAACAAGGTTAAGATATCAGAGCTGAGATTTTTGATGGCGTTTTCCATTTCCGCCGGACTTTGCACGACCGGTTTTTCTTGCGGGACGTTGTTGTCTGCCGTTTTATCAGCTGGATTCTTAGTTCCCCATTGGCAAGCACCCAATCCAAAGATCGCCAGAACGGCGACAAAAATTGTCAGTTTTTTCATAATAAAAATATTGTTAAGAAGACTTAATCTTATCTATAGCATAGCTTTTTGGAAGAAAATATTCAATGGTGGCGTATTATCAAGTATGATATAATATTATCAATATTTTTAATTGTGATTTTATGAAAAAATTATTATTGATTTTAACTTTTTCGATGCTGGTGTTTTTTCCGGTGAGTGTTTTTGCTTGGGATGATTGCCCGTTCGGAGAAACTGAATGTACCGGAGAGTGTGGTGCATTTATTGATACAGACAATGATGGCATTTGCGATCATTCACAGCCGGCGCCGGAGGATAGGGCGGTCAGTACGGAGTTAATTAATTTAGATCAGCCGTTGGTATCCGAGATTGAACCGATTTCCGAAACCGCCAGTACGGAAGATTTAATCAGTGGCACTGATTTGAAAACCATGACTGTGGCGGAAGTGGCGGCGGTTTATGGGGTTGATGCCAAAGCTTACGCCGAAGCTTTGGGAGATTATTTAAATTCCAAAGTGAAAAGCACTGATGCCTTTCAGATTTTAAAAGATAATTATGGTTTGGAGCCAAGCGCCGCCAAGGATATTGCCGTTGCTTTGGCGAGTGGCGTGGCGGCGGCGCCGGTGGAAAAAGTCAGTAAAGAAATTAACGTTTATCATCTGTTGCCGATATTTGGCGTCTTGGTGCTTTTGTATGTTTTGACCCATATATTATCCAAGAAAAATAAGATTACCATCGCCACGCACCGCAAGATTTGGAATGTTTTATTGACTTTGACTTTCTTGGTTTCCGGTTTGTTGGGCGTTTTGTTGGTAATTCGTATTAATTTTGGTATTGCCATTCCCTTGCCGTTCAATATGTTGTATTGGCACGTGGAGGCCGGCATCGCCATGACCGCGATTTCCATTTTCCATATTATTTGGCATTGGCCGTGGTATAGGGGCTTGGTGAGGTAGTCTCCGTTCTGTCATTCCGAACTTGTTTCGGAATCTGGAATGTTCAAGATTAATATGATTTTAAGATGTATCTTCGGTGACGCCGAGGGTTATTGCTTCGTTTTACCAAAAGTCTAAAAAATGCTATACTATTTTTAGATGTAAAATAAATTACAAAACCTCCGCCCAATTGGAATTGTAAACGGAGGCTTTGTCTTTCTTTAGCTGTTTGGATCTGTGGTTTTATCTACCACGGATTCTTTTTTTTGTTGATTTTCGTCAACTTCAAAACAGAATGCTTTTAACCCGCATTGGTGAGCATAAATGCGCTTTCCTTTGCGGGTGATCCAAGCTCTGCATATTAGCATAAGCTTAAATTTATTGGCCAGATCTTAGATTTGTCCGGCCTGCCATGGTACCGGAGTGGATCTGAATCAGCTAATAAAAAACAACTAAACTATACTCTAACAGTACAAAAAATAGCGGGGGCAGTCAATATTATTTTTAAAAATTACCACAAACCTTTTATTTCCCCAAATAGTGGTTTATAATAAAGTAAATTCAGTTAATTTGACCATACCATTATGAACCCAATCGTCAAAACTTTTTCGCAAGAAATTGCCAAACAATATAAAACCGGTCACGCGCGTGAGCATGCTTATCGTCCGGCTTTGCAAATACTTTTTTCGGAAATTACCGGTTTGTCTGTGGTAAATGACCCGAAGCGCAGCGAGAACGGCGCGCCGGATTTTGTGTTTTTAAAAAATACCAGCTCGGCGGAAAAAATCGTGATTGCTTATGCCGAAGCCAAGGATATAAACATTAAGTTGTCTGAGATTGAAAAAGGCGAGCAATTAAAACGATATTACGGTTATTCCAATTTGATTTTGACCAATGGTTTGGATTTTAGATTTTATAAAAACGGTGAAAAATATTGTGAACCGATTATTATTGGAAAAATCGATGGTGAAAAAATAGAATTTGCCGAAAACAGTTTTCAATTATTGTTTGATACGATTGGCGATTTCATTAAATCTTCCAAAGAGCCGATTAAATCCGGCAAGGTTTTGGCGAGAATTATGGCGGGCAAAGCACGTCGCATTCGTGATAATATCAATCGTTTTTTGGAAAATGAAAATGATGCCAAGAGCGAAGAACTTTTGAAAATTTTTCAGGTTATTAAAAAATCATTATTGGCGGAATTGGATAAGGAAAAGTTTGCCGATATGTACGCGCAGACTTTGGTTTATGGTTTGTTCGTGGCTCGTTATTATGACAAAACCAGCGAAACTTTTTCTCGCCAAGAGGCGCGTGATTTGGTGCCGGCTTCCAATCCGTTTTTACGACACTTTTTTGACCATATCGCCGGCTCGTCTTTTGATAAAAGAATAGAGCAGATTGTGGATGAGCTTTGTGAGGAATTTACGCACGCTGACGTGCAGGCAATTGTTCATAATTATTACAAAGTGGAAAAAGACAGTAGTCGTGACCCGATTATTCATTTTTATGAAGATTTTTTGCAGGAATATGATGCCGAAGAGCGCAAGAAAATGGGCGTTTTTTATACGCCGTTGCCGGTGGTGCGTTTCATTGTGCGAGCGGTGGATGATATTTTGAAAAAAGATTTTGATTTGCCACAGGGTTTGGCTGATTCTTCTAAAATTAAAATTGAAATGCAAACTCAGGCGAAAAAGTATAAGGGAGATGTGCATCGGGTGCAGATTTTAGATCCAGCCACCGGAACCGGCACTTTTTTGAATGAAACGATTTTGCATATTAAAAAATCTTTTGAAGGACAAGAGGGACGTTGGTCGTCTTATGTGAATAAAGATCTTTTGCCAAGATTGCATGGTTTTGAATTGATGATGGCTTCTTATACGATTGCTCATTTGAAATTATCCACCACGATTATGGAAAGTGGTGCAAAAATTGAAAATACTCGTTTGGGAGTTTATTTAACTAATTCTTTAGAGAAAACAGAGGATAAGGGAGATAGTTTATTTGCTTTTGGTTTTGGTCGGGCTATTTCGGATGAATCTTATCAAGCTGGTAAGGTGAAAAATGAATTGCCGATTATGGTGGTAATTGGCAATCCGCCATATAGTGGAATTTCACAAAATAAAGGTTATACCGATAATGAAGTTTATAAGGTTGAACCGGGTGGTTTGGAAAGACTGAAAGAAAAGAAAAACTGGCTTGATGATGATTATGTGAAATTTATTCGTTTAGCAGAAAGTTTAATTGAGAAAAATGAAGAAGGCATCGTTGCTATGATTACTTCTCATGGGTATGTAGAAAATCCAACTTTTAGAGGTATGCGTTGGCATTTAAAAAATACTTTTGATTCCATTTATATTTTGGATTTGCATGGAAATTCCAATAAAAAGGAAACTACCCCGGATGGTGGTATTGATGAAAATGTTTTTAATATTAAAACAGGAGTTTCAATTATGTTAGGTGTTAAAAGAAAAAATCGTAAAAATAAAAAATTGGCACAAATTTATAAATATGATCTCTATGGTTTACGGAAAGAGAAATTTGATCAGTTAAATACTTTTAATTTAAATAATATAAAATGGTTACAAATTCCAGATAGTAATGATATTTGGAAAATTGAGGGGCAAGGAAAAGTTAATTATAAAAAAGGGTTTTCAGTAGCCGAATTGTTTCCTAAAAATACAACAGGAATTGTAACAATGGGTGATAGTTTTATTATTGATGAAGATAAGGATGTTCTTTCAAAAAGATTAAATGAATTTTTAAATAATGATGTTTCGGAAGTAGAATTGAAAAATAAATATGGTTTAGGCAAAAATTATGCTAAATGGGTTATTGATAACAAAAAAAATATAGAAAACAACCAAACTAAGCTCGTGGAATTATTATATAGACCGTTTGATGTTAGATATACTTATTTTGATAAAAATTTAGTTTGGCGAACCCGCGATCAGGTAATGAAACATTTGGTAGATAGAGATAATATTGGGTTTATAGCTTCAGGAATAAATAGGCAAGCTAGTTTGGGATATTTTTTCTTAACAAAAATTTTTACAGATTTTCATGTTCTTGATAATGCCCAAGATTCAACTTCCGTTTTTCCTTTATATTTATATTCCGAAAATAACACAAAAACCTCCAATCTTAAACCGGAAATTGTTGCTGAAATTGAAAACATCGTCGGGAAAACTCAGCCGGAAGATATTTTAGATTATATCTATGCGGTTTTGCATTCACCAAAATATCGTGAGAAATACAAAGAATTTTTGAAAATTGATTTTCCGCGTGTGCCATATCCAAAAGATAAAAAATTGTTTTGGGATTTGGTAAAATTGGGAACGGAATTAAGAACTTTGCATTTATTGGAATCACCTAAAGTCAATAAATTTATTACTACTTTCCCTAAAGGCGGTAGTGATACCATTGAAAAAGGTTATCCAAAATTCATTGAACATCCTCAAGCTCACGAAAAGCAACCTGGAAAACCGGTAAACTTGGAAGGTGCTGGAATTGGTGATGTTTTTATAAACGACGAGCAATACTTTGGTAATGTGCCAAAAGTCGCTTGGGAATTTTACATCGGCGGTTATCAACCGGCTCAAAAATGGTTAAAAGATCGTCGTGGTCGTCAATTAAGCAATGAAGATATTGAACATTATCAAAAGTTCATCGTGGCTTTGGCGGAAACGGATAGAATTATGGGGGAGGTGGATGAGGTATGGAGGGTGTAGATTTGAAGAAAAAATATTTGGTCGAAAACCAAGAAAAACATAAAAATAATATTAAAAAAATATTAAATAGTTTGGATTTTTCTGAAAATAATATTATTGCATTAATGAGTTTTTTCCGTAATCTGATAGAGTTTGATAATAGCACTCTAAATTATGAACTATTAAATTTTTTTTGCGATTGGTGTTTGCATCCACATTTAAATCGGCCAGGGAAGTCGTTTTTGTTTAGGGATATTCAACTTGAAATAGAGAATCTTAATCAATTATCAAAAAATAATGGCTCTAATGGGTTAAAGGAAAATTTTAGTAAAGCTTTTTTTGCAAGCGAAATTGCAGGAAAAATTATATCCGCCCCAGAACTTTTATTGCAAATTGAAAATATTATAAATAAAAAACTTAATTTAAAAGAGTGGCGATTGTTTAGAGATGGTTTAATTAGATGTTTGGTGAATGTGCCTTATTCACCGAATTTTGAAAAGGATATATATTATCAGCATGGAGATTTCTGGGTGTTTTTTGATATTGATTTCATTGTTTTGAACCAAAATATCGAAAAGAAAGAAGAATCTAGTGATTATGTGGCTGATTTGATTTTTTATTTTAAAAGTGGTCGTAGTATTTCCATATCATTGTCAGAAAGTTTTTAGTTTTTTATAAATTATAATTGAATTATTAATAATTGTTATGTGATGGTTTTTATATATTTATTGTGAAATATTAGTTTTATTGTTTTGTTTTAGCAAAATTTTTCATGTGATGGGTATGTGATAGTGTAAAAACAATACTCGGTTTTTGCCGAGTATCATATTATATCTAAATTAAAAAATTAGTAAAAAGTAAAATTTGTGACTAATTTGCAATTGGTTTTTTGATAACGTATTGAACAACTCCGTTTATTAAAAACTTATCAGTTTCATGTATAAAAATAATAGGGTGATTTTCAGTCGATTCAGACACTAGGGAAATAATTTTGTTCTTGGAGTCTAAAGATAGTTTTTTTATATTTGCACAATTATCGATAATAGCTAATACATAATCATTTTGTTGCGGTTGTTTGTTGGTATTAACGATAACGTAATCACCATCTTCGATGTTTTGTTTGTTGATGGCGGCTTTATTCATTGAATTTCCCGAAGCTTTAATGGCAATTAAATCGCCGCTAGCTTCAACGATTTTTTTTGACACTTTGATATAACCTTCCAGATGTTCTTTAGCAATTATGTTTGCGTCCCCACAGTTTGCAGATCCGAGAACTGGAATAGCTAAAAATAAACCTTTTGGAGTTCCATTATTTTTTAATTTTTTTATTGTACCGTTTTCTTTGTCGATTTTAATGAAACCTTCTTTTTCAAGTTTGTTTAAATGGTAAGAAATTTTGAAGGGGTGAGGTTCATCAATTAATCTGCCAATTTGTCTAAGACCATCTCTTTTGAGATTAATTTTATCGGCAAAATTCAATATTTTTTGTTGAACTTGGTGCATAATGACTTTTAAATTTTTATATTTTTAGTATAGCTTTCCCATTTTTCTTTGTCAAGTTTTACGCTTCCGCCGGATTTTTACAGGGATTTGACAGGGGGCATTTTTATTGTTATAATTTATAATGAAATCAAAAAAATAATTAATCAAAACCATGCAATTGAAATTTCTTTACTAAAAAAGACGCGTAAATTCACTGAAACGAC
Source organism: Patescibacteria group bacterium (assembly GCA_036769805.1). Taxonomy (GTDB): domain Bacteria; phylum Patescibacteriota; class Patescibacteriia; order DYGC01; family DYGC01; genus DYGC01. The sequence continues at coordinate 25,981 of DAIPKK010000003.1, read as the reverse complement.
GCGTCTTTCCTACAATAACCATAAAATATGGTTTGTCCACTGTATTTTTAGTATAGCAGGTTCTCTCGGTTTCAGCAATTATTAATTATTTATAAATTATATGATTCAAAAAGAAATTGTTAATCAAATATGTTCACATGCAGATAATGAAGGGAGTGGGTATAAAAATTGGTATTGCGGAATAGCATCGAATCCCAGAGAAAGATTATTTAGTGACCATAATGTATCAGAGAAAAATTCGTGGTGGCTTTATCGTAATGCGCAAACCGAACAAAATGCAAGGGATACGGAACAATATTTATTGAGATTAGGTTTTAAGGGTGGGGATGGCGGAGGCGATTATACGACTATTCATGTTTATGCCTATAAAATTACTAATACAACTATAGAATAATATGGTAAAAAATTTGAAATCGGGGCAAAAAGTTCCTCGTTCCGGACAATATGAAATTATTGGTGTAAGAGGTGGAGAAACTGGGGATGAGGTGACTGGTGTTAAAGGTAAAACTTTACCACCGACGCCAAAATCTGGACAGACGTATAAACTTGTTGATCCTACAAAATAGGTTATTGTCTATTTTTTAAGACTTGTCATTTATAATTATTAAAAATGGCAAGTCTTATTATTTTTAAGTAAATAATTTTTATTAGCCTCACAGGGAATATTTCTCGCCTTGCAGGCGAGAATATAATCATCGCTCACTCGGAAATGTCCAAACAAGTTTGTCCATTTCGCTCATTCGCTCGATTATCGAACCTATAGGTTTCTCATCGTCTATGGAGATACACAAATAAAAAACTCTCCTTTTGGGAGAGTTTTTTATTTGGTAGCCTCACAGGGAATCGAACCCTGATTGCCAGGATGAAAACCTGGAGTCCTAGCCGTTAGACGATGAGGCCAATAGTGAAAAATCAGTCTAAAATCTTACTTGCTTTCTGATTGTGATTATATTAAAGTATTTTATATAAATAGTCAAGAAATTTTTATGCGTATTTTGGCGATTGAAAGTTCCTGTGATGAAACCTCGGTGGCGGTCTTATCGGACAAGCGCCAGGTCTTAAATTTGGAGTTTTCATTGGTCAACAGTCAGATCAAAGAGCATAGTAAATACGGTGGTGTGGTGCCGGAAGTGGCGGCGCGTTTGCACGTTCCTAATTTGGTTAAAATGTTGGCTGAAGTCAATGAAAAATACGCCTGGAAAGATTTTGATTATATCGCCGTGACCGCCGGTCCCGGCTTGATTACCTCTTTGATGATTGGTGCCGAAAGCGCCAAAATCATTGCTCATCTTTTGAATCGTCCATTGGTGATTGTCAATCATTTAACCGCTCATTTAAATTCGGTTTTGATTAATAAACCATTATCGGCTGTTAAGTTTCCGGCTTTGGGTTTGATTGTTTCCGGTGGACACACTGAATTGTTATATTTATCTCGTTTGCATGAATATAAAGTTTTGGGAAAAACGCGTGATGATGCTGTCGGTGAGGCCTATGATAAAGTCGCCAAATTGCTCGGTTTGGCTTATCCGGGCGGACCGATTGTGTCCAAGCGTGCCATTGGCGTGGACAAAGATTATTATGATTTTCCGCGACCGATGTATGATAGCCCGAATTCTGATTTTTCTTTTTCCGGTTTGAAAACCGCTATTTTATATAAGACTCAAGAATATACTAAGTTGACTCCCAAGGTTGTTGATCGGATTTGTTATGCTTTTCAAGAAGCGGTTTTGGATGTTTTGCAACACAAAATTAAGCGTGCTTTGAAAAAATATCCGGAGGTGAAAAGTTTGATTGTTGCCGGCGGGGTGTCGGCCAACCAACGTTTGCGTGAAGTTTTTCAAGAAAAATTCGGTGATTTGGAATTGCATTTTCCGGAATTGCAATTTTGCGGTGACAATGCCGCGATGATTGCCGCGGATGCTTATTTGCAAATCAAGTTTCAAAATAAGGCGCAAATTTTAAGCGGTGCCAGTGATTTGAGTCGCTTGCGCCCCAATCCAAATTGGGAAATCAATAAATCAATATGGAGACGTTAATCGCAAAATATCAAAGTCATGGTGAGGCCGATACTGTGAAAGCGGTGGCGGATTTTTTTCAGGTTTTGAAAAAACATCAAACCCGCGTCATTTTGTTAGATGGAAATTTGGGGGGTGGCAAAACTTTTTTTACGCAGAGTTTGGGAAAGCTTTTGGGTGTTAAATCACAAATCAACAGCCCGACTTTTAATATCATGAAAATTTATGATATTCCGGCCAAAAGCAAATTACCATGGCGCAGTTTGGCGCACGTGGATGCTTATCGGTTGGATGGGTTTAATGATTTGAGCCAAATCGGTTTGGATGAGTTTTTGGCTGATGCCAAATCTTTGTTGGCGATTGAGTGGCCGAAGGATTTGCCGAAATTTTTACGCAAAATGAAAATAAATTTTTATCATGTTTTCTTCAAAGTTTTATCCAAAGACGAACGCGTTATTGAAGTCCGCGCAAATGTTTTTGAAAAATAATTTTTTCTGGCTGATTTTGTTCGCGGTAAATATCACTCTTTTGTTTTTGCATATTTTGTTTGGCGAAAACCATGACTTTTTTAGTTTTGACAGAGAATATAATTTGCCGACTGCTTGGGCCTCACTGCAAGCGTTGTTGGCGGCCGGAGCGTGGTTGTGGTGGCATCAGACGATGAAAAATGATACAATGAAAAAAATAAGTTTCGCGATTTTTAAGTTTGCCGGATTTTTTCTGTTGGTCTACATCGCGTTGGACGAGTTCTTTCAATGGCATGAATTTTTCGGGGATCAACTGGGTTTGTATTTGCAGTCAATCGGTTGGGGCGAAATGTTTTGGCGCCACAACCCCGTTTTTGCCTGGCTCTTGGTTTTCGCTCCGGCGTTGCTGGCACTGGGAATATTTTTTCTGTGGGGGGCGTGGCGGGCGTGGCCACGCGCGGTGTTTTGGCGAGTGTGTGCCGCTGCTTCATTGTTTGTGCTCGGTTCTTACGGGATGGAATTTTTGGGAAGCTTGTCTTTCAATGAAGTCTGGCAAAAAATCCCTTATTGGTATTTGATCACGATTGAAGAAACTTTGGAATTTTTGTCAATCGCATTTTTAACATCTATTTTTTACAAACAAATAATTTTAAATAAAAACAAATTATGAAGAGAACAAAAATTTTATGTACCATCGGGCCGGCGTCGCAGGAATTGGCGACTTTGCGTCGCATGGTGAAAGCCGGTATGGACGGCTGTCGTTTAAATTTTTCGCACGGTACTTATGAACATCATAAAATGTTAATCAGTAATATTCGGCAAGTGGCCGGCGAGACGGGCGTGCCTTTGGCGATTGTTCAGGATTTGCAGGGCCCGCGCATCCGAGTGGGGAAGTTGCCGGCGGAGGGTGTCACTTTAAAAGATAAAGACACCGTGGTGTTTACCGTCAATCCGAAATATAAAGATAATTATAAGAACGATAAAATTTTCGTCACTTATGAAAATCTCCCCAGCGATTTGAAGTCCGGTGATTATTTTTTGTTGGTTGATGGTTTGATTAAAGTTCAAGTTATTAAAGTGGAAGGCGATGATGTGCATTGCAAAGTATTGATTGGCGGTGTTTTAAATTCCAATAAGGGGTTGAATTTTCCGGAAATCAAACTGAGTATTTCCGCGGTGTCTGATAAAGACAAAGAAGACGTAAAATTCGGCGTGCAAATGGGCGTTGATTGGGTGGCTTTGTCATTCGTGACCAGCGCCAAAGAAGTTTATGATTTACGTTATTTGATTAAAAAGTATGAGAAGCAATTGAATTTAAAATCTGATCATAGCATTAAGATTATTTCCAAAATAGAGAAGCGTGATGCCATCACCAATATTGATGAAATCATTCAAGCGAGTGATGGCATTATGATCGCTCGTGGTGATTTGGGAATTGAAATTCCGGCGGAAGAGGTGCCGTTGAAGCAAAAAGAAATCATTGCCAAGTGTATGGCGGCCAGCAAGCCGGTGATTGTGGCGACGCAAATGATGGAATCTATGATTACCAATTCGCGACCGACGCGCGCCGAAGTGAACGATGTAGCCAATTCGGTGATTGATCATACGGATGTGGTGATGTTGTCCGGCGAGAGCGCCAATGGTAAATATCCGGTGGAAACAGTGGAGTTTATGTCTAAAATCATTAAGAAAACCGAGCAATCGGTTTATGATGATTTGACTTCACCGTTGGGAGTAAAACATAAAACCATTTCCGATATTATCAGTTTTGCCACCACTTTGTTTACGATGGATCGCAACGTGAAGTTGGTTTTAGTGGCGTCCATCAGTGGTTTAGCCGGTAGAATGGTGTCGCGTTTTCGTCCGGAATTGCCGATTTTGGTGGCGACCATGGATTATCGCGTGCAGCGACAATTGAATTTGTCTTGGGGCGTGGTGCCGTTTATGTTGCCGACTGTTACCAGTTTGGAAGAATTTAATGATCGAGCGATTGGCTATTTGAAAAAATTTAAACACGCGAAGCGTGGGGAACAAATATTGATTGTCGCCGGCGAACCGGTCGGCATCAGCAATCACATGAATCTTTTGGAAATCCGCGAGATTTTGTAGGGGAAATAAAAAACCGCCAAGAAATTCCTGGCGGGGGTGTTTTGATTTTCGAACATCTATTTGATCTTGCGATCGTAGATGTCCTGCACGGTGTCGTTGGGAATGACGCCGCAGCCGGGCAGAATGAGCGATCCCGGATAGATCGTGACATTGCTCCCGATTTCCACGCCATTGCCGATGGCACCGCCGAATTTCGTCAGCTCGGTGTTAATCGGATCTTGCGGGTGGCGGATGATGATCATCTGGTTTTTCTGGCGGAACTTGGCGTCCACCATTTTCGTTCCCGAGCCGATCAGTACATCTTTGCCCACCACACTCGCACCGATGTAGCAATTGCTGTAGATGCGGCTTTTGTCCATCACCACCGAGGCTTTGATGATCGAGCCCTGGTAGACTTTGACGTCATTGCCAATCCAGACGGACTGGGGCATGTCGGTTTGCGGGCTACTGCCGGTGATGGTGGCGCCGTGGTAAATGTGAACATTGTTGCCAATGACCACGTTCCCGGTAATGCGCACGCCACTCTCAATGATGCAGTTATCACCGATGTTGATGTTGCCTTTGAGGTAGGCGGAGCTCTCCACTTTGGTGTGGTATCCGATTTTGATAAAACCTTCGGAAAACACGTTCGGCTCCAGGACGCAATTCTCGTGGGAGTATATTTTCAGCGACCAGGGAACGAATTCTTCCCGGTGATCGTTGTAATATTTTTTTTCCGCTTCAATCAGGTTTTCCACAAACTGATTGAGTTGGTGAATGTTCACCCACGGGTATTGCATCTCCAGCAGCCATTTTTCGATGGGATTGATTTCTCCCTGGTGGCCGATAATGAACAAATCCATGTTATTGATATTCGGTATCAGTGTCATGACAAAACCCTCCTTTATGTCATGTCCATAGCGTAGGAAAAATATCGCTTTTTGTAAAGCTTGTTTTTTTGCGGTAATTTGCTACCTTATTCTTAGAGTGAAAATAAGCAAATATTAAATCATAAATAGAAAATTTATGGCATTAGTCGTGGGTTTTGTCGGTCCGATTGCCAGTGGCAAGGATGCGGCCGTGGATTACATTAAGCAAAAAATGGGAGCGGAAGTTTTCGGGTTCTCCGATGTTTTAAAAGAAATTTTGGCTTTGTTGTATTTGCCGGCTGATCGTGACCATTTGACTAAATTGTCGGAAATTGTGCGCGATGCTTTTGGTGATGACGTTTTGGCGAAAACAATTGTCGCCAAAGTTAATGATGCGAAATCTTCAGTGGTGGCGGTGGAAGGGATTCGTCGTCCGGCGGATATCGCCAATTTGAGTCAACATCCGAATTTTCATTTAATCAGTATTGAAGTGGATCCGAAGATTCGTTATGAGCGTATTACCAAACGTACTGAAAAACCGGATGACAAAGGAAAAACCTGGGAAGAATTTTTGGCGGATAATCAAAAATCCACTGAGTTGGCCATACAAGAAGTGGCCGCGACCGCGGAATTTCACGTGGATAACAGTGGAACAATGGAAGATTTATATAAGCAGTTGGATGAGATTGTGGCGAAATTATCGTAATTTTTTAAATCCTCTCTGCCTCAACGCCTCAAACAAAATTACGGTCGCTGCTTGGTGAACGTTTAAAGAATCGGCCGCGCCGAGCATCGGGATTTTTACCAAATAATCAGCTTGGTCCAAAAATATTTGGCTTAAACCTTTGTCTTCGGCGCCGACCACCAAAGCGTAACCGTCAGTGTAATCAATATCCGAATAAATCATCGTCGCATCAGGATCAGCGGCGATGATTTTTATTTTATGTTTTTTCAAGTGAGTAATTAATTCTTGCGCCGCGCATTGCGTGAAATTCAAATTAAAAATCGTGCCGGTGGACGCGCGCACCACGTTTGGGTTTCGATAGTCGGTAAGAGCGCCGGTTTGGTAAACAGCATCCAAGCCAACGCCGTCGGCGGTGCGCAGGAGCGCGCCCAGATTGCCCGGTTTTTCAATATTGTCACAAATGAGGCAGGCTGGTTTGGCCGCTAGTTTAATATCAGTCAGTTTTTTCAAATGAAATTTTGCCAGCACCAAAATTCCAAAGGGATTATTTTTATAAGCGATGCTTTCAAAAATATCTTTTGGCACTTGGTAAAAATAAGCGTCTTTGAATTTTTTTTCCAAACTTTTCAGTAAATTATTTTCGGATTTTTTCGGTAAAAAATCTTCACAAAAATAAATTTCCAAGGGCACGACGCTCGCCGCCAGCGCGCGTTCAATTTCCCGTTCGCCTTCAATCAAAATTAAATCTTTGGCGGTCTTGCCGTTTTTCTTGCGGAATTTAATCAGCTCTTTGATCTTTTCGTTTTTACGACTGGTGATTTTTATCATATGGTTATTGAAAATTAATTTTCTTCTAACTTTAATTATACACATAAAAATTTAATTTACCATTGCCCGTGAAAATGCTATAATAATCACAATCAAAATAAAATTTAAAATAAAAATTATGTACATTTTGTGGTTTAAGGAAATCGGCATCAATGATATTCCCAAAGTCGGTGGAAAAAACGCCTCGCTCGGTGAAATGTATCAAGCTTTGCGCAGCGGTAAAAATAAAATTAATATTCCCAACGGTTTTGCCGTTACCGCTGATGCTTACCGAGATTTTTTGAAGAGCGCCAATTTGGAAAAACCGATTTATTCTCTGTTAAAACATTTGGACACGCACGATATTAAACGTTTGCAAATCGTTGGTGAAGAAATTCGTCAAATGATTTTAGCGGCGGAGTTGCCCAAAGAAATTCAAACGGAAATTTTGGCTGCTTATAAAAAATTGAGTCGTGAATACGGACAAAAATACAGTGACGTGGCGGTGCGCTCCTCGGCCACAGCCGAAGATCTCCCCGACGCTTCATTTGCCGGTCAGCAAGAAAGTTATTTGAATATCAAAGGTGATTATCAATTGTTGAACGCCGTTAAGCATTGCATCGCGTCGTTATTTACCGATCGGGCGATTTCTTATCGGATTGATAAAGGTTTCAAGCATTCGGATGTCGCATTGTCCGTGGTGGTGCAAAAAATGATTCGTTCCGATTTGGCGTCCAGTGGCGTGATGTTTACGATTGATACGGAAACCGGATTTTCCAATGGCATTTTAATCAACGCCGCCTATGGTTTGGGAGAATATATTGTCAAAGGCGTGGTTACGCCCGACGAATATTTATTGTTTAAACCGGCTTTGATTAAGGGCGATAATCCGATTATTAAAAAACAATTGGGTAGCAAGGAACATAAATTGATTTACGCTCAGGGCGGAAATAAAAGCACCCTTGATGCTTTAGTGGCGGTGGAAGATCGTCATCAATATGCTTTGACTGATAAAGAAATTATTTTGTTGGGGACGTGGGGCGCGGCGATTGAAAAGTATTATAAGAAACCGATGGATATTGAATGGGCGAAAGACGGCGTGGATGGTAAATTGTATATTTTGCAGGCTCGTCCGGAAACCGTGCAGTCGCAAGAAAATAATTTACGTTTGGAAATTTATCGTTTGTTGGGGAAAGGAAAAACTTTGTGCAGCGGTAGTAGTGTCGGCAGTAAAATCGCTCACGGCAAAGCTCATTTGATTAAGAGTGTCAGCGAGTTGAAAAACTTTCAGCCCGGTGAAATTTTGGTGACGGAAATGACCGATCCCGATTGGGAGCCGGTAATGAAAAAAGCCAGCGCCATTGTCACCAATTCCGGCGGACGCACCTGCCACGCCGCCATCGTTTCTCGCGAGCTCGGCATTCCTTGCGTGGTCGGCACCAAAACCGCCACCAAGAGCATTAAACACGAGCAAGAGATTACCGTTGATTGTTCTCAGGGTGAGCAAGCTTTTGTTTACGGTGGTTTTGTAAAATATAAAATTGAAAAAGTTGATTTGAAAAAATTGCCGAAATTGAAAACCAAATTGATGTTGAATATCGGCGAGCCGGAAGCGGCTTTCAAACATTCGTTCCTTCCCAGTGAGGGCGTGGGTTTGGCGCGTTTGGAATTTATCATCAATAATTCCATTGGTATTCATCCGTTGGCTTTGTTGGATTTCAAAAAACTGGATGCGGATTTGCAAGCGAAAATTGAGGAGAAAACCGCTCACTATAAAGATAAAAAACAATTTTTTATTGATAATTTGGCGCAGGGCGTGGCGCAAATCGCCGCCGCTTTTTATCCGCGTCAGGTGATTGTTCGTTTTTCCGATTTTAAAACCAATGAATACGCCAATCTTTTGGGTGGGCAAGTGTATGAGCCGAAAGAAGAAAACCCGATGATCGGTTGGCGCGGGGCGTCGCGTTATTATGCCAAAGAATTTTACCCGGCGTTTTGTTTGGAATTGGAGGCAATGCGTAAGGTTATTTATGAATTGGGTTTGGATAATTTGGCTTTGATGGTGCCTTTCTGTCGCACCGAGGGTGAAGCACAGCAAGTTATGGATATTTTAAAGCGTTATAATTTGCGTTCAGCCGCTCCGATTTTCATGATGTGTGAAATTCCATCCAACGTTATTTTGGCTGATAAATTCGTCAAATATTTTGATGGTTTTTCCATCGGCAGTAATGATTTGACTCAATTGGTTTTGGGTGTGGATCGTGATTCGGCCTTGGTTAGTGCCGTTTATGATGAACGAAACGAGGCGGTTTTGCGTTTGATTGAGCAATTTATCAAAACCGTCCATAAATATAAGAAAAAAGTGGGGATTTGCGGGCAAGCGCCATCTGATTATCCGGATTTCGCCAAGTTTTTATTGAAAAACAAAATTGATACAATTTCGCTTACCCCGGATTCCTTGTTAAGTACTTATACGAGTTTAGGCAAAATGTAGGTTGTTATTTGGCAGTAATCTAAAATTCTGTTATAATTAACACAAGATTTTTAATCCTCTTCTTATGGTATTTAAAAATAAAGAAAAAAATAAAACTCAAGATCAGTCGGTTTTGGATTTGATGGAAATTGAAAAGCGCGAGGAACAGCATTTGTATGATTCCATGCCGGAAAATGCCTTGGATAAGTTGGGGTTTTTGATGGATAATGTGCAGCCGAGCAATTCTCAATCTTTTGAAAATGATTTTCAAAATTTAATGGATAATTCATACATCAACGAAGTGGAGGGTGAGTTGGCGTTGGATGTATATGAAGATGAGGGACAAATCGTGGTGCGCGCGCCGATTGCCGGCGTTGATTTGGCGGATTTGGACATAAATTTCAGCCAGGGCGTGTTGACGATTAAGGGCGAACGTAAGGGCGGTCAATCAATTAAAGATGATAAATATTTTATCAAGGAATGTTTTTGGGGAAAGTTTTCTCGTTCCATTTTGTTGCCTGATGAGATTGATAGCGGAAAAATCAAGGCTCACATTAAAAATGGGGTTTTGACTGTTGTCTTGCCAAAATTGGAATTACCTAATAATGTGAGTATAGCAATTAAGAAATTATAATACTTATGACTGCGCCTTTTTTATCGGCTGTCTTGGACCGCTTTGAGGGCGACAAGGCAGTTATTCGTTTTGACGATGGCCAAACTTTGGTTTTGCCGACAAATGATTTGTTTAAGCAGTACAAGGAAGGGGATGCCCTTTATTTTTTAATTTCTCCGGACAGTGATTTGACTGCCGGGCGGGAGAAGCTGGCGCAAGCGTTATTAAATGATTTATTAAATAAGAATAAGGCATAATTATGAGCAAAAAGCATAAGAAAAAATGGCAAAATCGGCCGGATGATGCGTCCCAGACACAATCCGCTGAGCCAACTGAAGTGTCGGCGGTGTTGGTTGTGAACAGTGAAGATTTGGCGAAAACTTTGGAAAACGCTTTGCCCGATCAAAACAAAGAATTAAATTTAATTATTTCAGAGCCTAAAAAACCTTTGCCATGGAAAGGAATTTTGTTTTTTGCGTTGGGCGTGGGGTTGCTCGTTGGTCTGAATTTCGGTTTGCAATACGGAATGTCTTATTATTTTAAAAACAAGATTTTGCCGGGTGTGACCGTGAACGGCACACAATTGGCTTACATGTCTTATGATGATGCCTGGCAAACTTTAAATAATCGTTGGGAAAGTTATTGGCAAAGTGCGGATTGGGAGATTTTGGATAAACCGGCGCCGGTAACCGCCTTCCCGAGCGAAGATGAAAATTTGGCTAAGCAAGATGATATTGTGGTTTTAAAGTTTTTGGCTGATCAAAATTATTGTCGTTTGGATGAAACGGTTTTGCGTGAGCAAGTGTTTGCTTACGGTCAAAATCAATGGTGGATTAAGAGTTTGCCTTTGTTATGGCAAGATAAAGACTTTGCCATTCCATTGGCTTGCGATAGTGTTGCTTTGAATAGTTTTTTGAATGATAAATTATTGCCTTTGGAAAGTCCGGGTGAAAACGCGCGTTATCAATTTGATGCTGCCGGTAATTTGACGATTGTGGAAGGTAAGGTGGGGCGTGTCGTTGATTATGAAGATTTATTGTCACAAATTAAAACGCAATTACCGTTGATGCAAGATTTAAGCTTGTCTTTGAAATGGCAAATTGAGGATCCGCAGGTGCGCGGCAGTGATTTGGAAGCTTTTAAAAATACCTATTTGTCTTATTTGGAAAAGAGCGTGGAATTGCAATTGCCCAAGTGGACCAGTGGTTTGGATTCAATCGCGGTAACTCGTTCTTATGATGATATGCGTAACAGTAATCCGGAAGATTTAACTAAGTATTACAATACCGCTAAGGATATTTATAATTTTACCACTACTGATTTGCGTATTGATGCTAAAGAATTGGCAGCCAAAGCGGCGGATTTGAGCACGGTTGCGACCTTGAAAATTAAAAATTTCGCTGATGATATTGTGTTTTATAAGGACGATAAAAATCAGTTGATGATGAAAATCAATGAAGAAGATTTGGGCAAATGGCTTGGTGATGTTAACGAAAATATTAAGATTGAGGCGGTTTCGGCGATTTTGGAAATGGAAGAAGTGACGGCGCCGGTTGACAGTGAAGCCGGAGAAACCGAAGCTACAAAAAAATATCGTGTGAAGAAGTTCGTCAGCCCGAAAGCCGGACGTGCTTTGAATATTGAAGAATCGGTATCCTTGCTTAATGCTTTATTCCAAGCGGAAGAATTTGCTGAAAAATTATCTTTGCCGGTGGTCTTTCAATCTCCGACTGATGAAAATTTACCTAATAATCCTTTGAAGATTCAGGAATTGGTTGGTTTGGGGGTTTCTAATTTTTCCGGTAGCCCCGCTAATCGTATTCATAACATTAAAACCGGTGCCGGAAAACTAAATGGTTTATTGTTGGCGCCGGGGGAAGAATTTAAGACGATTATTAATTTGAAACCGTTTACTGCCGGTGGTGGTTATTTGCCGGAATTGGTGATTAAAGGCACCGAAACCATTCCGGAATATGGTGGTGGTTTGTGTCAGGTGGGCACGACGTTATTCCGTGCGGCGATTGATGCCGGTTTACCGATTACCGAGCGCCGTCCGCATCGTTATGATGTCAGTTATTATAAGCCAACCGGCACGGACGCGACCATTTATGATCCGCATCCGGATGTGCGATTTGTGAATGATACCGGTCATTATATTTTGTTCCAAACTTACACTGTTGGTTATAATTTATATATTGAGTTGTGGGGTGTGTCTGATGGTCGCTTGGTGGAAAAAACCGACGCCACTCAATATAATTATGTTTATCCGCCGGCCGCGAAATATGTGGATACCACGGATTTGGCTCCCGGGGTGGTTAAACAGAAAGAAAGTTATCATGTCGGTGTGACCGGTGAATTTTGGTGGAGGGTTATTTATCCGGATGGAAAGGTTAATTTTAAGAAGTGGATCAGTAAATATTCTCCTTGGCAACAAGTATTCTTGCGTGGGGTAGAGGCTTTGCCGGCTGACGGTTCGGTTGTTCCGCCAGCTGATGGTGGTACGACTCCGGAAACTCCGGCCACGCCCCCAGCCGAACCGGTAGTTCCGCCCGCCACCTAGTTTCCCCTTAAATTTATGGTTAAAAATACTAAAAAACCTCCCGCAGAACGGGAGGTTTTTTAGTTTACTCGATCATAATCTGTAAACAAAAGAGGGCAAGAGACTTACCCGATGGAAAATTCTAGTTAACACAAAGTGTTAACCGGAGTGATCCGCCAGAGTATGTCCCATTCTTTCGTGCCCCCTTTTGACTACAGACTATCTTAGCTTGTTGGAATGATAACACAGGTTTTAAAGTTTGTCAAGAGCTTTTGGTGGTTAGTCTTTCGCTTTTGGAAAAGGAATTATATCAACGTCATCCCTTCCATAGGTAACCGTCAGTGTTTGCCCTTCTTTTTGGTTGCTGTCATATCCACCATCTTTGGGGTTAGAGGTGGTCCCCAAATTAAAAAACTGATGTTTCTTTTTCTTTGGTTGGGTTTTTTCCAGGTTTTTTATTTCCTTATCGGTGTAATTATTTGCTATTTTATTTAAAATATTTTGATACTGTTGGATGTTGTTTTCCATTAACATTATTATTTTTTGATATTCAACGGATCCAATTGGGTCGTTTCCAAGTTTTGTTAAAAAACGATTACAAACCGATTTGAATTTTTCTACATTTAAGTCGTCTAAGTTTTTATTTGTTTTTTCAAAAATTTTCGTAATTTGTGAATCGATTTTTTCGGGCATTGACAGTTTTTGTTTTAGAAGTGAATCTACCGTTCCCATTTCTACATTTTGTCCTCTTAACGAAACCATTACTTCACTAAGATTTTTGTGCATTGTTTTGAAAAGATCACTATCTCCTTGTCCATCTTCTTTCAGTTCCAACATATATTCCAGATAGCCATCCAGTTTTTCAGTAATTTCAAGATTGCGATATTTATATAATGGATAATTATCCAATAAATCATTTTGGATTTTGTGTAATTCACTTACGATGTGACGCGCGACATCTTTACTATTTGGGAGGTCAGGATTTTGCGTGAATTGTAAGATATATTTAAATTCCAGAGTTTCTTTTTGTTGCTGTTTTTCTTTTATTTCTGAAGTTTTTTGCTTTGCTTCCGTGATTACTTGTTCAATTTCGCGAATGTCCTTTCCGGATATTTCTCTAGGACTTTCTTGATAGGAGTATTGTTGTTTGTTTTTTTCAAAGTATTCTTTGAAAATTTGATCCTTTTCGACCGCTTGAGATGGTCGAATGGTTTTAATATATTCTCGATACTCATTTGATGATTCATTGAGTTCTTCAATTTGATTTTTAACGGTTGAAAGTTGTTTTTCTCTATCTTCCTGAAATTTTTGTGTTATTGGTGATTTTGGTTTTTCAGTAGCCTGGGCGGTATTGGAATAAGTTAATAATGATAAAACCGGAAGCGCTGCGGCCATTATCCCTCTTTTTAGTGCCGAAGATTTTTTGTGCGGTGGTGTTTCTTTCTCCGGTTGTGGTGTCTCGCCGGGTTTTTCTTTAAACTGCATATTTTTATTTTATGTGTAGATTGTTTCTATTATAACATGTTTTATTTTCCCTACAAAAAAAAGACCAGAAATTGGTCCTTGATTGTGAGTTACTGTGATAGAACGAGGCAGTCTTGCAGATTGTCGGTTTTGACGCCGACCGCTTTGCCCCATTCTTCATCAAAAAGCTCCTTTGCGGTGCCTTTGATGGCATATTTCCACCGCTTGATGTCATCATCGTAGTGGTGGAATTTGTCATAGCCGTCCATTTGGCTGGATGCCATGTTGATCAGGTTGTTAACCCTGATCCTGATTTGAGCATAAGCGCCAATCAGTTCAATCAACAGCGGATCGCTGTGATCGACCAGCTCCTGCACTTGCAGGAGAATGATTAACTGATTGAACTGGCACTCCAGCTCAAAGATGGTACCGAGTGCAGCGTCAAAGGTTTCTTCGGCGACGCCGCCACCGGAAGTCCTGATTCTTTTTAGAAGTTTCCTTCCTTGGGCCAAACTGAGAAAACTGGTGAAGGTTTGTACCCCGGCCATGTTTTCCAGTTTGGGTTTTTTCCTTTCGTTTGTGGAATTTTCCCTTTTTGTGGGAGCTTTTTCATGATAGGGAAGGACAATTCTAGCCAAGAGTCCTTCCACTTCCTTGTATGTTTCCCGGAATTCCCTTTTCAAGGCTTCCGGTCTTAAGTGTGTGCAGTTCATGGCTGGTAGCCTCCTTGTCCTACATTTTTAGTTAATCATTTTTGTTTATCTTTGTCAATGCATTTTGGGCGTGTGGATTTGACAAAGCTAATCTGATTCTATATATTATAAACATCTTTTAAGCAATTTTTTTATAATTTAAATAATTTTTATTAAAAATTATGTTGAGTATTCGTTTAATCCGAATCGGAAAGACCAAACAACCAAGCTACCGTTTGGTGGTGATGGAAAAGAGCAAGGATATTTGGGCCAATTATTTGGAAAATTTGGGCCATTATAATCCGCGCAGCAAAGAAGCGGAATTTGCCAAGGATCGCATTGAATATTGGGTTGGCAAAGGCGCTCAATTCAGTAAGACCGTCAATAATTTGTTGATTACCCATAAAGTGATTGATGGCAAGAAAAAAGCCATTACTCATATCAGCAAGAAGCGTAAAGCCAAATTGGAAAAAGAAGCGAAGTAATAATATGAAAAATCCTCCAGTTGGGGGATTTTTTGTTTGTTGCTTCAAGTCATTTTTTAAAGTATAATAAGATAAATTATCAGAGAAAATATCAAATAAAAAATATAAATTAAAATTTATGGACACTAAGCAAAATTCGGTGTATCGGTTTATTTGGCGTGACGCTTTTAAATTCACTTGGCGCAATAAATACTTATGGATTTTGGCCTTGCTGGCGATGTTTTTCAGCAATATTGGGGTGGTAAGTCATTTGTTAAAATATAAGGATTATGTGCAAGCCGGCGCCGATATTTTTGCTTGGGACAATTTTGTGAAATATTTTTTGTCATTGTTTAAATTGGATTTTTGGCAAGATTTATTTATGACTTCTTGGCCAATCGGGATTTTGGCGTTTGTGTTGACAGGCGCTTTGGTGTTGATTTTGGTCTGGCTCAGCGTTAATTCACAAATCGGGATTGCCGAAAGTGTAAAACACTATGTTCAGGGATTGAAGGGCCAATTATCCCGAGAACAACTTTTGGGTAAAGCGCAAAATAAATTTTTACCGGTTTTGTTTATCAATATTTTACGTCAGGGTTTAATATTTTTAATCGGTGGTGCGATCGCCGTCCCGTGTTTATTGTATTTGTATAATTCTGATGTTTTCGGTTTGTATTATTACGTGGCGTTAGCGGCGGTTTTGTTCTTGTTGTCAATCATTTCTTTTGTCGCTTTTTATATGTTTGCTTATGTGGTTATTTATAACAAGAGTTTGGGGCAAGCTTTGAAATCCGCGGAGGCGTTATTCAGTAAGAATTGGTTGGTCAGTTTGGAAATGGCTTTGTTCTTGTTCTTTGTGGAAATATTTATTGTTTTGTTGATGAACGCCTTTTTCTTGTTCATTTTGTTGGCGATTTTCTGGCTCTTACAAATTCAAAGCGCTTTCTTGGTTTTGAGTTTGGTGGTTTTGGTTTTCATTTTTGCGATTTTCACGATTTTCTTGATGGCTTGGTTGTATAATTTTCAATTTGCCAGCTGGTTATTGTTGTTTTTGCGATTGCAGGATGGCTCAGCAAGCAGTAAAAGTTCTCGTTTGTTAAAGAAAATTTTAAGCAAAAAGAAAAAATAAATTGTTATGAATATCAGTGATTTGATTAAAAAATCAGGAGGAACGCCCGCCGCCCCCGCGCCGGCGAAAAGCTCGCCGTCCGGCGCCGCCAAGGTTACTTTGCAAACGCAAGAAACCAAGAACGCCTTGGAGGAAAAAATGAAAGAGTTGGAGATTAAGCATCAGGAAGAAGTGGTGCAAGCCAAAGCCCAATCTTTTGGTGTGCCGTATATCAGTTTGGTGGGGATGCCGATTATGGCGGACGCGTTGGCGGTAATTCCGGAAGAAGATGCCATGAAATATGGTGTTTTGTCGTTTTTTTATAAACAAAATGAAAATTGGAAATTGGGCGTTTTGAATTATCCGATTAGCGAAGAAACGCAAGCTTACATAAAAACCATTAGTGATAAAGAAAAATTGCAACCGGAAATTTATTTGATTTCCGAGGAGAGTTTAAATCGTGCCAAGAAATTATATGCCAGCGTGCCAAAATACACGGAAATTCAGAGTGGTGTAAATATCACTGAAGAAGATTTGAAAAAATATGAAAGTGAGCTGTCGGATTTTCGTCAGTTAAATGAGAAAATGTTGCAAGTGAATATCAGTGATATTATCACTTTGATTATTGCCGCCGCTTTGAAATTTCGTTCTTCGGATATTCACATTGAGGCGGAAGAAAAAGACGTGAAAGTGCGTTTTCGTATTGACGGTTTGTTGCATGACGCGGCCACCTTGCCGGCGGATTTTTGGAAAAAGTTGATTTCGCGTATTAAATTGATTGCCGGTTTAAAAATCAATGTTTCCGATGTACCCCAAGACGGACGTTTTACGATTTTTATGACCGAAGATAAGATTGATGTTCGTGTGTCCGCTTTGCCGACCTCTTACGGTGAGTCTGTGGTAATGCGTTTGTTGAAATCTTCCGCCGCCAGTTTGGCGTTCGTGGATTTGGGCTTGCGTGGTTTGGCGCAAAAACGTTTGGCCGAGGAAGTGCAAAAAACCAATGGTATGATTATCACCACCGGGCCGACCGGGTCCGGTAAAACCACCACCTTGTATGCTATTTTGAATAAATTAAATGATTCGGAAACAAAAATTATCACCTTGGAAGATCCGGTTGAATATAAATTGAAAGGTATCAATCAAAGTCAGATTGACCATTCCAAGGGTTATACTTTTGCCGATGGTTTGCGTTCAATCTTGCGTCAGGATCCGGATATTGTGATGGTCGGTGAGTTGCGTGATTTTGAAACGGCGGACGTGGCGATTAACGCCGCGTTGACCGGTCATTTGGTGATTTCCACCATTCACACCAATAGCGCCGCCGGAGCGATTCCACGTTTTATGGCGATGGGCGTGAAGCCGTTTTTGTTGGCGCCGGCGTTGAACGCGGTGATTGGGCAGCGTTTGTGTCGTCGGGTGTGCGATGCGTGTAAAGAAGAAATTAAATTGGATGAAGAAACTTTGCAAAAGGTGCTTGCCGAATTAAAACAAATTCCGGAAGCGGCCGGTGAAAAAATTGATTTTAATAATTTAAAATTTTATAAGGGTAAGGGTTGCGATAAATGTTCCGGTTTGGGCTACAAAGGCCGAATCGGTATTTATGAAATTTTCACCATGAATCCGGAAGTGGAAGCGGTGATTTTGAGCGGACAACTCTCCGAATATGTGATTCAGGATATCGCGCGCAAAAGCGGTATGGTGACAATGATGCAGGATGGTTTGTTGAAGTGTTTGGATGGTATCACCACCGTGGACGAGGTGTTTAGAGTGGCTTTGTAAAAATATGGAAAGTTTAATATTCATTATTATCATTATTAGCGTAATTATTTTATATAATGTTTTTTTTACATTAAAGCAAATTTTTAATAATTCTCAAGAATATATAAAATTACTACCAAATGTAGAAAAATTAAAAAACTTAGAAAAATTAATAGATTTGCACGAGCGAAAAGTACTTTCTGATTATAAAATTTTACAAGAACAAGATGCTTTTCGTTTGCAAAATTGGATTGAAAAAGTGGATAAAGATAAGAATGCTTTGGAAATATTAGCTAAGCAAAAATCAATGGGGTTTCCATGGCTGGCAGAGGCTTATGCAGACTATTTTTATTTATACGATATTGAAAGAGAAAAGTCGTTAAAAACCCGTGCCTTTAAAGCTATAGAAATTGTAAAACAGATCAAGGAAGAAAAAAAACAGTTGATTAAAGAAAATAAATTTGTTCATTACAAAAATAGATATTATGAAAATTTGTTTCCATGGATAGTTGATTTGGTTGCGGAAACGGAAGATGAATATATACCAAATTTTATTTCGACAACTACGGATGAGGAGAAAAACGATGATGATCGCGTTATGGATTTTTTAACAATTGAAGAATACAAAAAGCTTCCTACCGCAGAAAGAAATCAATTGGCTTTAGATCGTTATTTAAAAAGTCGTAACAAGTCCAAGTGGTCAATTGGTAGGGATTATGAAATGTATATCGGTTGGTTGTATGAAAGTGATGGGTGGGTTGTTGAATATAAAGGAATTTTAGATGGATTGGAGGATTTGGGTAGAGATATTATAGCCAAGAAGAAAAATGCTATTTGTGTTATACAGTGTAAGCATTGGGCTCAATACAAAACAATTCATGAAAAACACATTTTTCAGTTGTTTGGTACGACGATGGAGTATTGGCTGAAAAATTTTGGTAATAAATATGATAATCACAACCAGAAGTTTTTTGAATTTTCACAAGCTTTATTAAACAAAACGTTAAGACCAATTTTTATATCTTCGACTAATTTATCTGATAAAGCGAAGGAGGTTGCCGAAGCATTAAATGTGGAGATAGTAGAAAATAAAATTATTGATGAATTTCCTAGGATTAAATGTAATATAAATTATGATGAGTTTGGTTTTCCAGCAAAAATTTATCATTTGCCTATGGATCAACAATACGATAGAACAATTATTACTAAAAATAAGGGGGAATTTTATGCTTTTACTGTACGTGAAGCGGAGGCAGGGGGCTTTCGCAGGGCATTTAAACATAGATTTTAACCGATATTTAATATAAAAAAATTATGTAGTTAAAAGTATCGAATTCGACACGGTTAAAAATATGAACATCACCAATCAACTATATTTTACGGAAAGAAAAGCGTGGCGCGCGTGGCTGGCGAAAAATCATGCTAAAGAAAAGGAGGCGTGGTTGGTTTATTATCGAAAAGCATCCGGCAAACAAAGAATTCCTTATAATGACGCGGTGGAAGAAGCGCTTTGTTATGGTTGGATAGATAGCACTTTAAAGCGTATTGATGATGAAAAGTTCGCCCAACGATTTACCCCCAGAAGAAAAAACAGTGTTTTGTCGGAAATGAATAAGGAGCGAATCCGTCGTTTGATAAAAGCAAAACGCATGACGGCCTTTGGATTGAAAGCGGTTGCCCATGCTTTTGATCATCAAAAAGATAAAAAAGAAAAATTGTTTATTGCCAAAGATATTCTGAAAGCTTTAAAAGCCGACAAGGATGCTTGGAATAATTTTCAAAATTTACCAGAAGGCTATAAGAAGGTGAGAATTGCTTTTATTGAGGGGCGGCGTCGGCATGGCGCTGAGTTTTTTCAAAAAAGTTTACAGTATTTTGTAAAAATGACCGCGAAGAATAAAAAATTTGGGATGTTACGATAGTTTGGTAAAAAAATTCCCCGCGTAACGGGGAATTTTTTTTATTTATTCATTTTCGTTGTTGTCCATTTCCGGTTCGGCGCCTGGATTTTCCTCCATTGGTTTTTCCGTTTGCGTCGGTTCCGGGTTTGGCATGGTGTATTCACATTTGATGCATTTAATCATGTTTTTCTTGTCGTAGAACATGGTATTGTCGCATTTTGGACAAGGTTTATCATAAGGTTTATTCCAGTTGGCAAATTTGCAAGTAGGGTAGTTGGAACAGCCGTAAAACAACTTACCTCGTTTGGTTTTGCGCTCTACAATCTCGCCTAGACCACATTCCGGGCATTTGATTCCCATGGTAATCGGTTGCGTATGTTTGCAAGTAGGGTAATTGGAGCAGGCAATGAATTTCCCGAAACGACCGTGTTTGATCACCAAATCACTGCCACATTCCGGACATTTGCCACCGGTTTTCTCCGGTTCTTTATTGTTGTCTTCCGGCGCATCTTTGGAATTGTTTTTGGTGTATGTGCATTCCGGATATTTTGAACATCCCCAGAAAGCGCCAAAACGTGATTTCTTTAATCTTAATTTGCTACCACATTCCGGACAGACCTCATGTGATAATTCTTCCAGCTTTTCATCGGTAACGTTTTTTTCTTGTTCCAGTAAGTTTTTTTCAAACGGTTTATAGAAATCACTGACGATTTGTTTCCATTCGTGTTTGCCTTCGGCAATTTCGTCAAAGTTTTCTTCCAGTTTGGCGGTAAATTGGTAATCCACGATGTCGGGGAAATATTTAACCAACAGATCATTAACGAACATCGCCGTGTCGGTCGGTTTTAGTTTTTTATCTTCTTGGATAATATAGCCGCGTTGTTGGATAGTGCTTAAAGTCGGGGCATAAGTTGATGGTCTGCCAATCCCATATTCTTCCAAAACTTTAATTAAAGAGGCTTCGGTGTAGCGAGCCGGCGGTTCGGTTTGATGTTCTTTGGAAGCGATATTTTTCAAATCAACCGGATCTTTTTCTGACAATTCCGGTAAAATATTTTCACTGACGCTGACTGTATAGATTCGGCTGAAACCGTCAAATTTCAAAGTGGCGCCATTGGCTTTAAATTCAATTTTTTTGTCTTGATTGCTGATGGTGACGGCACGGTTATTAACAATCATTTCCGGCAATTGCGTGGCTAGGGCGCGTTCCCAAATCAATTTGTATAATTTAAAAGCGCGATCTTCCAAATAAGGGCGGACACTTTCCGGTGTGCGATAAATTGAGGTCGGACGAATGGCTTCGTGTGCTTCCTGCGCGTTTTTACTTTTATTCTTGAAAGTTCTTTCTTTATCCAAAGAATATTCCGCCGGCAAAGTATCTTTAATATATTTTTGAGTTTCGCTGATGAAATCGGCAGATAAATTTAAAGAATCAGTACGCATGTAAGTGATTAAACCGATGGATTCTTTTTTTCCCAAGGTGACACCTTCATATAGTTTTTGCGCCAATTGCATGGTTTGTTTGGCGGAAAAATTTAATTTATTGTTGGCCGCTTGTTGAAGAGTGGAAGTGGTGAAGGGCGGAAAAGGAGATTTCTTTGTGGTTTTTTCTTCAATGCTCGCCACGTGATATTTTTCATCGCGTGCCACGCGCATCATTTCGTCGGCGTTTTCCGCGGAATCAATGCCGTGTTTTTTGATTTTTTCACCGGCGTATTTAATCATGTCAGCTTGAAAGGTGGCCGGAGATTTTTCAAAATCAGCGGTGATGCTCCAATATTTGATGCTTTTGAAAGCTTCAATTTCTCGTTCGCGCTCTACCACCAAACGCACTGCCACGGATTGCACGCGGCCGGCGCTCAAACCGTAACTGATTTTTTTCCACAGGAATGGGGATAACTTGTAGCCAACTAAACGATCAATAACGCGGCGCGCTTGTTGCGCATCCACCAATGGTAAATCAATTTCGCGTGGTGCCGTTAAAGATTTTTCAATCGCTTTCGGAGTAATTTCATGGAAAGTAATGCGATGAGTTTTTTTCCCTTTTAAATTCAAAGCGTGGGTTAAGTGCCAAGCAATCGCTTCTCCTTCGCGGTCTTCGTCAGTTGCCAAATAAACAATATCGCTTTCTTTTAAAGCTTTTTTAAGGTCGGCCACTTTTGGTTTGGCCTTTTCGGTGATGTCATATTCCGGTTCGAAATTGTTGGCAATATCAATGCCCATTCCTTTTTCCGGCAAATCACGCACATGCCCGAAAGATGATTTTACAATATAATTTTTACCCAAAAATTTGGCGATTGTTTTCGCTTTTGTGGGAGACTCTACAATGACCAACGCTTTTTCTGAAGCCATATTTTAAATTGATAATGTTTTTGAATTGTTATCACTATAAAGCTTTTTCAGAAATTTTTCAAATATAATAGTAAGCGCCCGCCTTTTTAATGAGTTTTTGGCTTTCCATGTTTTGCAACAATTCCACCAAAACATCCCAAGATAAATTTTGCGCATCCAGCAATTCGTCCAAAGTTTTGGGTTTAAATAGTAAATTAAGAAGATTGTTTTCTTCCAATGAAAGCTGACGCGGCGCCACCGTCGTTCCCGCTTGGTTCAGTAGGGGGAGTTGTGCCTTCAAGTCCTGCGCGGAGTGAATAAGTTTGGCGCCGCTTTGTATCAGCCGATGTGAGCCGAGAAAATTTTCATCATTAAAACGTCCCGGTACCACCAAAATGTCGCGATTAAATTGCAAAGCCAGATCGGCGGTAATCAGCGAACCGGATTTTTCACCGGCCTGCAAAATCAGCGTCGCTTGGCTCAGTCCGGCAATGATGCGATTGCGACAGGCGAAATCTTGTTTGAAAATTTCTTCTTCCGGATAAAATTCGCTGATTAACAAGCCGGATTTTTCCAGATCATGCCATAAATCACGATTGGCCGCCGGATAGCAATAATTTTTTTTGAAACCATAACCAAGCACGGCGACGGTTTGGCCGTTTCCGCGCAGGGCGTGGCGGTGCGCCAAACTATCAATGCCGTGGGCGAAGCCACTGACGATTACATATTTTGCCAAAACCTCACTGTCCAGCAATTGTTCCAGCGCGTCCCGGCTGTAGGGCGTGGCGCGGCGGCTGCCGATAACACTCAAACACGGTTGGCGCAGCAATTCCGTATTTCCTTTGGCAAACAGAATTATCGGGGGAGAGGAGATTTCCCTGAGCCAGTGCGAGTAATTTTCATCTTTGATGTAAATGGTTTGAATCTTTTCTCGCTCAAGCTTGGTTAGCTCCTCCTCCGGCGACACCAAATTTTTTCTCCGGTCAAAAATTTCTTGTTTTGTTGAATTTAAAAACTTGCGTAAGCGTTGGCTTTCCCACAAGTGTCGCCAGTCATCGGTTTCGTTCAGTAATTTCCAAATCCGAGGACTGATTAAATGCAATTTTAACAAGGCTAACAAAAATCCAAGCTGATGTTTGTCTAACATAGATTGTTGTTTAAGGTATTTTTGAATCGAAGATGGGGGTATTATAGCACAATGAACGTTAAATTAACGTAAACTTTTTCAAAGTTATCCACAACTTTACATCCTCCTATTTTTTTCTTCCAACAATAACGCCTACCGGCGCTTGCCCCCTTTTGTGAGTACAAAAGGGGGCACCAAAAAACGCCGCCAGCTAGCTTGTACGGAAAATTTGTAAGGTTCGTTGGCCTTTCCTCGCAAACTCGTCATCGTTTTGTCTTTTGTAAATCCAAAACGATTGACTCGCACAGACTGCTCGGATTTTGCTTTCAGCAAAACCAGGCCATCTCACCTTCAAATTTTTGCCTCCACAAGCTAATAGGCGGCAACATATGTGGTAAAACGGCAAAAGCAAGTTTTTATTCTATTGGCCCTTCTTAATTTTTATAACGTTCATTGGCTTGTAGTATTGTCATTCCTAAAATAAGTTCGGCATGACAGAAAAACAAAAATTTGCTTATGATTGCTTCATCATAGTCCATCAGATAAAAATACAAATAAAATCACATCAGACGAAGCCGCTTCGTGCTAGCGCACTCTCGCGGGAGGACTCACAGAGTTCAAGACCCCTAATCCCCGATCACCAATTTATGTAAACCGTTTTCGGTGGCCAAGTATAAGATAGAATGTTTTTTGTCACTGATTAAACCTTTGATTTGTCCGTCCAGCGTCCAAGTGTAAATGTTGCGTTGGTTGCCGCGTCCGTCCAACTCAATGATTTTTAATTCATTGTTGATGGTGTAATACAGATATTCATTGCTGTTGTGCCATTGTAAATTTTCCGGAGTTTGGCTGAGACGAGTGAGCAGGTAAGTGTCACCTTTTTTCTCAGTGCTATAAAAATTTTCCAAAGTCCAGATTTCAAAAGTGTTGGAGGAGTAAGTGAATTTATTTTTGCTCGGACTCAATTTCAAATCAATGGCATTGATTTCTTGAAAAGTCAGTTGATCTTTGTTGGCGACAAACAAATAAGATTTTTTCGCCATTAAATCTTTAACGCGGAAAATTCCGGCGGTCAAAGTTTGTAATTGATAGTCGCCGGCGTTGAAATCCATCAATTTGGTGGTTTCGTCTTTTATTAATTGATATAAGGTGACGTTCTCAGCGTTGTTTTGCAGATAATAAATATTTTGATTGAGCACGGTGGCGGAGGCGGTGTCTGTCGGTAAATCCGCCAGTTTTAAAGTGCTGCGATTATTGATGTTGATTTGCCACAATTGATTGACGCTGTTTAAAACGTAAAGAACATTATCATTATCACTGTTCCATTGATATTGTTTGATTGTTTCCGGCAGCAATAATTTGTCCAAATCCATTGGATCTTCACTCAAATTATTGATGTTGAAAATTTGATGTTTACCGTTGTTTTTCCATAAAAAGTATGAGGATTGAGCGGACCAGTCACCGGCTTCCACTTCCGCGGTGGCGTTGCTCAACGGATTGATGACTTGGCGATATAACAAATCTTGGCTTTCATCGTAAGCGTCAAATAGCCATAATTCCTTGGTTCCGCTGTTTTCTTTGTGAAAAATGGCATAACGATCCGAGCCACCAAACCATTGTTGGATTTTTTCCATTTCCAGTAAAGTACTTTGGTTGTTTTTGAATAAAACCACTTTATCCACAAAAGCGGTGCTATTGCCGGTCACTTCAATGGTTTTTTCCCAGGGAAGATAAGTTTCTTTTTCAATTTTCACTTTATATTCACCGGGTTTCAGTTGATTTAAATGGTAGACGGTAAATGGTAAAAGCGTGGTTTTTTCGTAATTTTCCACTTCCACGGCGCACATTCTCGGGTTTTGAATATCAATAATAATCACGCCGGTGCTTTCAATTTTGCCGATTTTCCAATTATAATTCCAGCCACTGGTTGATAGTAAGACCAGAGGGGTGATGATAAAAAAGGCTAAAACAAACAGCCACATGATAATTTTACGCAAATATAAAGGCATTTGAGTTTACTATTTAAGAATCCTATAATATAATGAAAATGCTATTCATTGCAGATATCATATAATATATTGTTAAAAAATAAAAGGGAAGCTTTTATGGCCAAATTCATTATTCACGGGGGCAAGCCTCTAAGCGGTGAAATCGCTTGTTGCGGTGCCAAGAACGAAGCTTTGAAATTGATTCCGGCGGTTTTGTTAATGGACGGTAATGTGGAAATCAATAATTTGCCGGCGATTGAGGATGTGGAGCGGGCGACCGAATTATTTAAATATTTGGGAGGGACAGTTGAAGAGAAAGGAGATAAAACTTGTTCTTTCAATGCCGAAGGCGTGAAGGAATATCGTTTGTCCTCGGATTTGGTTAATAAATTCCGAGCTTCCATTATGTTTGTCGGACCGTTGTTGGCCAAATTCGGTAAGGCGGAATTTCCTCATCCGGGGGGATGCGTGATTGGTGCCGGTAGTCGTCCGATTGATATGTTTTTGGATGGTTATCAAAAATTCGGCGCGAAAGTTCATTATGATGACGGTCATTATATTATTAGTGCGCCCAATGGTATTCAGGGAGC
>DAIPKK010000077.1:0-1819 GCA_036769805.1 Patescibacteria group bacterium | reverse complement strand
CCAACAAACCGGTGATGGCGCCACCTTTCACGGCGACGTTCATGGCGGCCTTCAAACCGTTTTTAGCGGCTTCAGCAGTACGGACATTGGCGCGAACGGCAATGTTCATACCAATGTAACCGGCCAAGGCGGACAAACAACCACCAACCACGAAACCGACGGCACTTTGCCATCCCAAGCCAAAAGCCAAAATCGTGGTAATAAAAATACCGACCACCAACATGGTTTTGGTTTGTCGGCTTAAATAAGCACGGGCGCCTTCTTGAATCGCGCCGGCAATTTCTTTCATTCGGTCATTTCCTTGAGGCAATTTTAAAATTTGCCAAATCAAGAACACTCCATAGGCAATTGCAATTACCGCGCAAGCGATAGCAAATCCCACGCTGTAATTGAAGTTTTGTAAAAACATACGTTTTTGCTGTTTTTAGTTAATAATTAAAAAATTAAATAGTTCGGACATATCATAGCAAAAAGCTTTTTTGCTTGTCAAAAGTTTTCAGTCTCTAGCCAATGACAAAGCTAAAAAATTGTTCACGCCCGCCTTCTTTAATTCTTCCACCAAAACCCACATCGTGCTGCCGGTGGTAATAACATCATCAACCAAAATAAATCTGGCATTTTTATCCAGTTTTTCCAAAACTTTCGTTTGTAAAGTAAATTTACCGCGCAAATTATCAAGGCGCCCCGCCCGATCCAAACTTGCCTGCGCTATTGTATATTGATTTCGCACAAACAAATCCTCAACTATTTCCCCCTGCCAAATTTTCTTAAAAATTCGCGCTAACAACGTCGCCTGATTAAAACCACGCTCACACTGCCGACGCCAATGCAAAGGCACGGGGACATAATACAATTTTCCATCAAAACCATAATCATTCCGAAACAGCCTTTTTGATGGCAACAAAATCCCTTCCAAACATTTTATGATTGACTCCATACTCTGATATTTCAACAATTTCACCAAACGACGAACCAAACCGCTCGGTTCCTGATATTCAAAAAAAGAATGAATATTCAATCGATTCTCACCGCGCATACTCGCCCAGCCACGCACTTCCAAAAACTCCAATTCCCGGCGGCAACGCGGACATAAAACCACATCAAACTCACCGCAGCCTAAGCATTTCCAAGGGTAGAATAGTTTTTGCAGGAAAGAAATAATAAACATATTTTTACAATAATAAATGGGATGGCTTCGCCCCTGCGGGGCTCGCCATGACCAGACACTCATAACGAATTACTTGAATATTACAGCCTCGCAATGATAAAAGGCGCGGCGCACAACGCGCGCGGCAAAACAGGGGCGCGTTGTGCGCCGCGCCCCCGCTACCCACGTGTGCTCAAGAAAAAACGCGAAAGGTTAACAACTTTTCAACTCTGGTCAGAAACACAAATGCTCCTCACCACAGGCAGATAAATTCTTCGGCAGTCGGCAGGCGCGTGGCACGCGGGTGGGAAAATTTCCCAACGCAACCCGTATTTAGAAAAAAGTTTACTTTGTAAGTTAAGAAATAAGCCCTATTTTATATTTGCTTTTCTTTGACAATCAAAGAAAAGTCCGCCCGAACTTTGTGATCGGTGATGTACCAATTTTTGTTTTCGGACAAACTTTTATCTTTATTCTCACAGGCCCCACCGGTATAACCCCGGTAAGTTTATCTGAGAGTATTATAGCATATTGAACGTTAAATTAACGTAAACTTTTTCAAAGTTATCCACAGATTTACATCTTTCTATTAATTTTTACATCAACAATAACGCCTCCCGGCGCTTGCCCCCTTTTGTGAGTACAAAAGGGGGCACCAAAAAACGCCGCCAG
>DAIPKK010000076.1:0-1870 GCA_036769805.1 Patescibacteria group bacterium | reverse complement strand
CCGCCATTCATCCCCGGGGCAAAGCCCCGAGGTATTCTGGCGGGTAAATAAAAAAATCCGGCGGCGCAATTCGGATTTTCACCCGCTCGCGCCCCGGAAAATATTTTTAAATATATCCCCCTATTCAATCCAAAATGATTTTTCATCGAGCAAAACTATCAATTTGCCCTTAAAGCTTTTTGCCGTTTTCATTTGACAGAAAATGTTTTTCAATGCCGTGGCGATTTTTTCAAAAGTCGGCGGCATAACTTTTATCAAGATTATTCCCGCATATTCATTGGCGGCAAATAGATTCGGCAACGCAAAATCATTATCATGAGTGATAATTATCCGTGATTCCTTTTTGGCGGTTACGGCAATTTCTTTGTCCGATGACCCCCTTTTTGCCAATTTCACATCATGTCCCGCGGCAAGAAGCATTTTTGCCAGACGTAATTTGACATTTTCATCAACAAGAAACTTCATCAAATTTTTTGATTGTTTGCGCGCTACCTCGTTGCGCCGCCTGCGCGGCATAGCTTAACGCCGCATTGATATGTTTCTTGGTAATTGATGGAAAGTCCGCCAAAATTTCTTCAACGATTTCGCCGGCGGCAAGCATTGCCAAAACCTGCCAAACCATCACGCGAGTGCCGCGAAAAGTCAATTTTCCGTGGCAAATTTCCGGGTCAGCGACAATATATTTATTGATTGAAAGCGAAGCCATAAATTTTAAAAATGAGTTAAAGAATGTGTTTTAATGATAGCAATAAAGCCCCTTTTGTCAATTTTGGGCAAAAATAAATCCGGTGGCGCGATTTGGATTTCCACCCAAATCACACTGCCGGATAAATACGGTTTCACTTGCTAACTTCGGCAAGTTTTTTTTCCGCATTTACAATATGCGGTGTAGCCGACTTGCCGCTACTATGTTCATGTTGACGATATCGCTTTAGAGCTTCTTCGTAGGCAGTATGCGCTTCGCCAATACGGCCAAGAGCGCGCAAAGCATCGCCCTTGTTCTGTTGCCCGTGTCCCGCGGTTAAAAAGTCGCCCCTTGCCACGGATCTATCGGTAACTCGGTCACCGATTATCACTCCTTGTTCGTAATCTTTAGCCCACCGCGCAAGGATGCCTCGAGTATTCCACGCCGATGGTTCTTCAGGAAACTCCTGTAATGCTTCATCGCTTGCTTCCCACGCCCCGCTTTGATTGCCCGAAATCCACAAAGCAAGCGGTAAGACATTGTAAGCGGAAAGCCGCCGCTTGGGGTCAATAGATATAGAGACAACACTGGCATATCCTGCCGCGTGGCCTGCATTTCTTATTTTCTCTTCTGGGTTGCCCTTGATGGCGATATAATATTTCGCCCATGCTCTGATCCGGCAAGCCTCGGCACACCCTTCCGGATCCAATTTTTGGTCGCAAGGCACTGCAAGATCATACGCCTCTTGATATTTCCCTTGTCTATACAAATCATCCGCTCTTTTTAAAGATTCTTTCATAAAATCTCCTGCTCCTTCTTGATAGGAACCAGTATTATCAAAGCATATTTTGCAGGTTTTGTCAAATTTTGGGAGACGGATTAAAATTTGAAGGCAATAATAATTATTACGATAAAAATACTGTTGAAGGGGTCTAACCGCCCGCGATTACGCGGGGGTAAGACCCCGAAAAACCAAAAAGTGGTTGAAAAAATGGGGCGATGGGATATGATGGAAGATAAGTCAAAAGTCAAAAGGCAAAAGCATAAGACAAAAGTTATAAGATATGGCAAATCAAGCGCAAACGCCGCGGTGGCGGCAGAGGTTAAAAGATTTTGAAAAATCCGCCGCGCGGTTAAAAGAAGCCGCGTCCAAAAAAGAATTCAGCGATTTGGAAAAGGACGGCG
>DAIPKK010000031.1:0-9658 GCA_036769805.1 Patescibacteria group bacterium | reverse complement strand
TCAGCAGTTCGTCGATCTCGCGCGGGCTGACGAACTTACTGGAAATCATCAGCGAAGACGGTTGGATGCTGATGGCCACTCCGCACTGCACGGAGTAACTGCTCAGCTCCTCCATCTTCACCGCCTCGTCCGTGGCGGTCCGGCGAAACTCCAGCGCGAAACGCTTCCGCTGGATCACGGAGAAGACCGACTTCTCCTGCCGGTCAGCGAAGTCCAGAGACTGCCCTTCGATCGCGAGCCTGTAAAGCTCACGACGACGGAGCGTCTCCACGAACTCTTCCTTGCTCACGCCCTCGAGCCGAATCGGGTTGTAGACCTGATCGAACTCGAGCGTTTCGGCCTTGACGCGGAAGGCTTCCACGAAGGCCAGAAACTCGGCATGCCAGGCCGCCTCGTCCGCCGGAGACTGCCGCCAGAACGACAGCTGCTCGTCGGTCATGAAGGCCTGCCCGGGCTGACCGAAGTTCGGGTTGATGAAGTCGGCCATCCGTTCTTGGATCATCGCCCGGGGCGTACCCTCTTCACCGACACGGACACGGGGGTAGCGCTCGGCGATCTCCTTGAGAATCCGCAGGGCCAGGATAATCCAGCTCTGCCGTTCGGAGACCTTCAGCCCCGGCTGCTGACTCCTCTCCAGCGCCTTCAGCACCGGATCGAGCACCTTCTGCCGGATGCTCTTCTGCTCCACATAGCAGCGCGCAACGAGATAATCGTTGTCGCCGCCATTCCCATAAACCGCTTCGTCCGTGAAGGCGAAGAGGTTCACGATGGATCCGTTCAGAAGAATCCCACGATGGTAGTGCGGCGGGATGACCGCCCCATCCTTCGTCTCATAGGCCGGGGTGAGGGGCACGGGCACCCGCTTTTTCTCGAACTTCTCATCGTCCTTCTCCTCGTCCTGCATGAACTTCTTGCAGGCGATCAGGACGATTCCCATCCAAAGCCATTCAAACGGACTCTGGATGGACTCGCAACGTTCCGAAAAAAACAAGTTCTTAGGCATGACAAATCTCCTTGCCGTTTCCACGGCGAAAATGGGTTGAAAATTCTTAAAAAAGAACTCTTTTGATTTCATTATTTATATCATAAAATAGTACAAAAGTCAATGTTTCCCCCGAAAAAATGGCGCTCACCAACGAAAAAACCGCCCCAAAGGGCGGTTTTTTATCTAAAATTTGCTAATATTACTTCAAATTCACGCCACCACCGGCTTGTTCAATCATTTCTTTGAACTTTTCAGCATCGGCTTTCGGCACGTTTTCCTTGATCACCTTAGGAGCGGCATCCACCAAATCCTTGGCTTCTTTCAAACCAAGACCGGTAATGTCCTTAACCACCTTAATAACGGCGATTTTGTTAGCTCCGGCATTGCTCAATTCCAAAGTGTATTCGGATTTAGCAGTTTCTTCAGCGGCACCAGCACCGGCACCGGCTCCACCGGCAACCATGGTAACAGCGGCGCTCACGCCAAATTTTTCTTCCATCGCCTTAATCAAATCGGCGATTTCCATCAAAGTTAATTGACCAACCTTGTCCAAGATTTCTTGGGCGTTTGGTGTTAATTGAATGTCAGACATAATTATTCAACTTATTTTAATTAATAATTTACTTCGCTTCTTCGGCCATTTTGGCACGCACGGCATCAATGGTACCGGCCAATTTGTTTCCAACCGCTCGCAAACCAAACATAAATTGAGCGATCGCTTCTTCAAAGGTCGGCAAGGTAGCCAACTGTTTGACATAGGCGGCATCAACCATTTTTGATTCATGCATCCCACCCAAAATTTCCAAACCGGACTTGGCATCAGCGGCGATTTTCGCCACCAATTTGCTCGGTTTAACGGCATCACTATCATTGATTACCACGGTAATCAAACCGTTAGCTTTGCCAAAAGGCAGATCCAATCCTTTTTCCGCCAACGCTTTCTTCAACAAAGTTTTCTTGACGGTCAAAACTTTTCCGCCGATTTCTTTTTGTTGATTGCGCCAAGCGGCAGTATCATTCACGCTCATTTTACTTTGTTGGGTGAACAAAACCACTTGCGGATTGGCTAAGGTTTCCACCAATGATTGCAACTCACTTTCTTTTTGCGCTCTTGTTTTTGCCATAAAATTTCCATTAAAAAGAAAATAATTTAATCGACCTTTTAATAAAAAAAATCTCTGTTTTTATCACAGAGTTTATAGCTTTAATATAAACAGTGCTTTATCTAGATAAGGCGCGTAAAAACGCATTTCAGAGCAAGGCTCCCTTATGGTCTGCGATAAAAACTGAATACAATATAAACGATGAAATGGGTTTTGTCAAATGTAAAATCTTGATAAAATTAGACTATCCTGTTATCATATAATCAAACCTAAAAAGGTTTAATTCATAAAAAATAAATTATGACAGCTCTTTGGATTGTTTTAGGTGTCGTGGCCGCCTTGGTTTTATGGGCGATCGGCGTCTATAACGGTTTGATCAAGTTGAAAGTCCGCACCGAAGAAGCGGCTTCCGACATTGACGTGCAATTGAAGCGTCGCCATGACTTGATTCCCAATTTGGTGAATACGGTCAAAGGCTATGCCTCTCACGAAGAAAAAACTTTTACTGCCGTGATTGAAGCCCGCAACAAAGCGATGGCCGCTCAAACCATGGGAGAGAA
Source organism: Patescibacteria group bacterium (assembly GCA_036769805.1). Lineage (GTDB taxonomy): Bacteria > Patescibacteriota > Patescibacteriia > DYGC01 > DYGC01 > DYGC01. Next base: position 7,010 of record DAIPKK010000031.1, on the reverse strand, counting down.
AGCGGAAGCGGAAAACATGTTATCAAACACTTTGAAAAGCATTTTTGCCTTGGCTGAAGCCTATCCGGATTTGAAGGCCAACCAAAACTTCTTACATTTGCAAAGTGAATTGGTGGATACCGAAGATAAAATCCAAGCTTCTCGACGTTTTTACAACGCCAACGCTCGCGATTTCAACACCAAAATGCAAGTTTTCCCGAACAACATTTTGGCCAACATGTTTGGTTACAAAAAGTTTGACTTCTATGAAGCCGTGGAAGCGGAACGACAAAATGTTAATGTGCAATTCTAATCTTTAGAATAAAGTTTAAAATGAGGCCACGGCGATTTTTCCCGTGGCTTCATCTTTAAACGTTGCGGTCTGCCGCGCGTCACACCAGGACGAGCGTCAAACCGTAACGAAAACACTTAACTTTCAACGCTATGCCTTATACTTTTATTGAAAAAAACAAACGTAACACCGGCATTTTGGTTTTTCTATTTACCGCTCTGATTATGGGTTTGGCTTATGTATTTGCGATGGCCATGGAAGACATCAGCATCGTTGTGATTGCTTTTGTCGTCGTGGTCATTTTTAATTTAATCTCTTTTTACCAAGGGGATAAAATCATTTTAGCGGCGAACGGCGCCAAGGAAATCAAGAAAGCCGACGCCCCCGAACTTTATCGGACCGTGGAAAATATGGCGATTACCGCCGGCCTACCCACGCCCAAAGTGTATATCATCGCTCATGACTCCCCCAACGCTTTTGCCACCGGCCGCTCACCCGAAACCGCCAGCGTCACCGTAACCACCGGCTTACTCAATCTATTAAATAAACAAGAATTGGAAGGCGTGATTGCCCATGAATTATCCCACATCAAAAATTACGATATTCGTTTAACAATGATGGTAATTATGCTTTTGGGAATTGTGGTTTTGATGTCTGATTTGTTTTTGCGCATCGGTTTACGAATGAAAAGCAAAAAAGGCGATCAAGCAAAAATAATTTTCTTAGTGATTGCCGTGGTTTTGGCGATTTTAGCGCCGATTGTCGCGAAAATCATGCAACTGGCGATTTCCCGCCAACGAGAATTTCTCGCCGACGCCGACAGTGCTTTATTAACCCGCTATCCGGAAGGTTTGGCCGGAGCTTTGGAAAAAATCAAAACCGCCGATATTCCTTATCCGGAAGCCAGTAAAAGCAGTGCCAATTTGTATATTTCCAATCCCTACGGACAAAAAAGTTCCTGGTTTAAAAATCTTTTTGCCACGCACCCGCCGATTGATGAACGCATCAACCGTTTGCGAAATTTTAACTTTTAAAATAAAAATCAATGATTACCCCCTGGCTCATTCTTAAAAAAACCGCCGGTTTATACCGCCGCCATTGGAAAGAAATTTTGATTCTTAGCGCTTTGATGACCTTTGTTTCGGTGCTGATTTTCATTTTATATTTCATTCGCAGCGCCTATCCGGTGACTAGCCCGGCACTAAGCGTTATGTTTTGGACCTTCCTGCCGCTGCTCACGCTCAATCTTTTGTTTATGTATGTCAATTTTATTCATTTTTTGTATAAACCGCAGAAACCGCAAAGTATCGGGCAGCTATTCGCGCATTGGGACTGGAATATCATTCTCAAAACCTTCTGGTTATTTATGATTTTTGTGGTGATTTTCTCTTTAGGTTTCACTTTCCCGCTTCTGATTCTCAACACGCTCACCGCACTCACCGCCAGTCCGATTGTCAATGTCTTGTTCTGGTTAGTCACCATAATTTTAGCGGGGGCCGCGATTGTGCTTTTCAATTATTTACAATTCGCCTATACTCTTGTCATTTTACGAAAAAATGATAATATAAAAACCGTCCTTAAAAACAGTTATTTATTGATTAAAAACCGTTGGTGGAACGCTTTTCTCAATCAACTTTTCGTGATTGTGGCGGCCGGTTTGATTTTTAAAGGATTGATGAGCTTATTCATCTATATCTATCCGAGCCAACAAATCATTCTGATTGACAATGACCAACTGCAAGTTTCCAGCTTATTTTTGATCAGTTATGTTGTGGTTTACGCGATTTTACTGTTCCTCAACCTAAACCTGACACTCGCTTACAACTTGGAATTTTTCAAACTTTACGAAGATTCCGTGGGACAAAAATAATAATTCAGTTTAGCGACAATGAATAAAAACTTATCTTTTTCACATCTTTTGAAATTCTTAACGGCGCACGCCACCAACAGTTTGGCGCAAGCTTTTAAAATCGCCGTTAATCTCAAACAAGAAAAAATTACGCCTTATATTTTGCTGTATTCCATCAGCTTGGAAAAAGGCAGTATCGCCGCGGAAATTTTAAATCGTTCACCACTCAATCAAAAAAATATTGAAAAGTTTTTATTGTTAACGATGTTCAGCGGTGAGAAAAAACCGCCGGTCAATATCGGCAAAGTGCAAATTTCCGTGGAAACCAAAGAATTGATGGTTAAAGCCTTCGCTTTGGCGATGCGTTTCGGACATAATTACTTGGGCAGCGAACATTTGTTAATGGCTTACTGTCATTTATACAGTCGCCAACTGCAACATGATTTTCAATTGGATAAAAACTTGATTGATAAAATCAGTCGCCAGCTGGGCGTGGTTTTTGACAGCAATCACAAATTACCGGAAATTTTAAAACAACTGAAAAGCAATCCCAACGCCGGCATGGAAAATTTATTCCCGGGCGAAAACAATGAAGAGGAATTGGATGAACAAAACGCGCCAAGCATCGCGCCACCGATGAACGCGCCGGATAAAATCAGCTATTTGGATCAATTTTGCGTTAATTTAACTTCCAACACCGAACAAGATAAAATTGACCCGGTCATCGGCCGCGACACCGAAGTGCAACGCATCAGCCAAATTCTCTGCCGTCGTCATAAAAACAATCCGGTTTTATTGGGTGATCCGGGTGTCGGCAAAACCGCCATCGTGGAAGGTTTGGCCAAAAATATTTTAAACGGCAACGCTCCGGCCCCGCTTTTGAATAAAAAAATCTATTCTTTGGATTTAACCTCGTTAATTTCCGGCACAATGTATCGCGGAGAATTTGAAGGACGCATCAAAAAACTTTTGGATGAATTGAAACATAAACCGAATGTCATTTTATTTATTGATGAGTTGCATAACATTATCGGCGCCGGCTCCAGTTCCGGCTCGATGGACGTGGCTAATATCATCAAGCCGGCGCTGGCGCGAGGACAAATAAGATGTATCGGTGCCACGACTTATGAAGAATACAAAAAACACATTGAGAAGGACGCGGCTTTGGAGCGCCGTTTTCAAGTCGTGAACATTGAAGAACCGAGCGTGGCTGACACTTTGGAGATTTTGCGTGGCTTGCGTGGTTTTTATGAAACTTACCATCGCGTTAAAATCAGTGATGAAGCTTTGGACAGCGCCGTGCAATTGAGCGTCAAATATTTAACCAATAAATTCCTGCCGGATAAAGCTTTGGATTTGTTGGATGAAGCGGCCGCCGCCGTCAAATTGAACAAAAGCAAAGATGATTATCGAGAAAATACCTTGGAAAGAAATTTGGAAGAAGCCCAAGAAATGAAATTACGCGCCATTGATGAAGAAGCTTACAGCGAAGCCCTGAAAATCCAAGAACAAGAAAACAAACTTTTACAAAAATTGGCTGATTTTAAAAATGCCAACAAACAATCATTCATCGGCGAATTAAAATCCCAAGATATTATTGACACCATCGCTCGTCAATTGAACATTCCGAGCAATGACGTGGTTTTATCCGACAAAAAACAAGTGCTGAATTTGGCGAGCAAACTGAAAAAACAAATCATCGGGCAAGATGAAGTGATTGATTCTGTCGCCGAAACGATTCTTAAAGCCAAAGCCGGCATTGCCAACCATGAACGTCCGCTCGCCTCGTTCCTCTTTTTGGGACCGAGCGGCACCGGCAAAACCGAACTGGCCAAACAAATCGCCAAACATTTATTTTTATCCGATAAAGCTTTGATTCGCGTGGACATGGCGGAATTTGCCGAAAGTTTCAATGTTTCCAAATTGATCGGTGCGCCGGCCGGCTATGTCGGTTTCCGCGAAGAAAACAAACTGAGCGATTTGGTCAAAAAACATCCTTACAGCGTGGTTCTTTTTGATGAAATTGAAAAAGCTCATCCGCAAATTTTCCATTTGTTATTATCCGTCTTGGATGAAGGCTATTTGACCGATGCCACCGGTAAAAAAATTAATTTCCGCAACACCATAATCATTTTCACTTCCAATTTAGGCAGCCAAGAAGCCGGACAAAGCTTGGGTTTCGGGGGAACCGACAACAAATCCGAACAAGCCGAACAAAAATTGGTTTATGAACAAGCGGCCAAACGATTTTTCAGTCAAGAATTCATCAACCGTTTGGACAAAATTTTAGCTTTCCGCTCTTTAAGCAAAAATGATTTGCAAAAAATCGCCAAAAATAAATTACAACAACTGCAAAATCGTCTTAAGGGCTACTCGCTGGAGTTTGCCAATGGGAACGTGGCCGGAGCGGTTGCCGCTTGGGCTTTGGAAAAACAACAAGAGGCGCGCGGCATTGATATTATCATTCGCGAAAACCTGGAAAATCACCTGGCACAACACTTATTAAACGCCAATAAATCAACGGGAAAAATCAAGATTAAACTGGCCGATAAAAAATTTACTTTTGCGTCAAAATAAAGTATAATGTAGGCATCGCAAATCATAAAAAGCTAAAAATAAAAGTATGGATGATTTAATAAAAGCTCGCTTTAAAAAACTCGGCATGATTTTGCTGTTTTTTGCGTTTGCGGCAATAAGCGCTTATCTGCTGTATGACATGTTTTTCCGCCCCGCCCCCACCGAAGAAATTGAAGAACCGGGCGTGGCTGATATTGAAACCTTGGGCGAAGTCGGCGGGCGTGAGCCGGGCACGGGCGTGGTTGGGGAGGAATATGAGGTAATACCCCTACTCGATGAGTACGATCACGACTTGATGCTCACAGAAGATTATCCAACGAACATTACTGTCCCAACCCCAACTCTCCTACCGGAACAAAGTGAAAAAGACACCAGCAGCTATTCTTTGGTGGAAACCGTCAACACCAACATCACGAAAAGCGCCACACTGAACACCAAATCCAATGCTTTGAACTTTTATGATTATGATGATCAACGTTTTTATAAACTGGACGCCGACGGCAATAAAGTTCCTCTATCTGATAAACAATTTTACAAAGTTCAAGACGTTACTTTTTCACCGGTAAAAGACCAAGCGATTTTAGAATATCCGGATGGAACAACGATTATGTATGATTTTGACAAGGAACAACAATACACTCTGCCAAATTCCTGGACTGATTTTGAATTCAATAATGAAGGTGACAAAATCGCTTTCCGCGAACTAAATGTCCAAGCGGATTACCGTTGGTTATCGGTGGCCAATCCCGATGGTACTGGCAAAAAACTGATTCAACACTTGGGTGAAAATGATGAAAAAATTCAAATCAATTGGTCCCCAAACGAACAAATTGTCGCGCAATATCCGGAACTGGATAATCTTTCCCGTTCCATTGTTTATTTCATCGGTCAAAACGAAGAAAATTTTAAAGCGATTTATGTTGATGGTGCGGATGTTCGTTTAGCCTGGTCACCGGAAGGCGATACCTTGTTAACCAGTTCCTATTCTCCATCCACCGGTTTCAATCCGCAATTGCAAATTGTCACTTACGATCCGACCACCAACGAAGCAACTGCAAAAAAAACCATCAATCTGGAAACTTGGGCTGATAAATGCACTTACAAGGATAACGAAACTTTGATTTGCGCCGTTCCCACCACCATGGTAAGCGGAGCCGGCATGCAACCGGATGTCATGAAATTCACACCGGATAATTTATATGAAGTGGATGTTAGCACCGGTTCCACCAGAAAAATCATGGACAATGTGCAAAATTATACCATGACAAATTTAAGCATCGGTCCGGACGATAATCTTTATTTCATTGATCAAAATGATGGCACCTTAAATAAAGTTTCTTTGGAATAAAAATCGAAGAGTATGAAAATACAAAAAATAATGAAGCTAACACTGGAAATTATATTTATAGTTTTTTTTAGTTTCTCATTTCAAGTAAATGAAACAAAAGCCAGAGACATGAAGGCAAAAATGGATATAAGTGAATTTACTTATGGATTAACATCTTTTACGCATTCAAATATAAATCCGATAGTGGTCACCAGTTCTGACACTTCGGGAAATTATGACCCTCGATTTAATTTGGCTGGTATTTCACCGCTCCCCGACAGTGCCGATCATGAAGAAACATTAATGCAACAAGGAAAAGATAAAGTATTCCCATACATCAACGGAAGTACTTTTTATAAAATAGCACTTTTGGAAAAAATGACGCTATGGGGAGATGCAAGTGCCAAACAGTTTGCGCAAACAATAATTAATCTTAGCAAACAATATACTTGGGAAAGCGAAGATCAAAGACTAAACTCATACTTCCTATTTCCAACCAACTATCAACAATTTTTAACCGAAAAAACAAAAAACGGTTCTCTGGTCCCCGCTTCGGAAAATCCGCTTTATTTTTTTCCGGGAATATCATACCAAGCACCTTTAACAGAAAAAGTTTTTCCGGACAATGTGATAACGACAATACGAAACGCTCTAAAAATACAAGAAAATTCTTCCAATAAATTTTACTTTTCAATTGACGCCGTCAAACAACTGGAAAATGTATCCTTTGGTGCTTGTTATAAAATCAATCCGCCCGGAAAAACCAATGCCTGTTTCAATACCTCAAAACAGAATTGTCTCGCTTATGCAAAAAATACCAACGTTACCGATGATGGGAATACGTGGAATGAAGAATGGATAAATGAAATAGCCGGAACGAATCTTATAAGTTTATCAGAAATGGAGAAAAAAAATATCTATTTTTTGCATGGTATATCCTGTGAAAAAGTTGATGTTTTAATGAACAACCCTAGCTCGCGCACAGG
>DAIPKK010000075.1:0-1925 GCA_036769805.1 Patescibacteria group bacterium | reverse complement strand
CGCCAACGATAAAATCGTCAGCTACAAACAAGCCGGCGAAAAAATCGTCAAAGCCGCTTCCGGCAAATAATGTCGGACAAAAAATCTCCCCCGCTCGGGGGAGATTTTTTTATTCTACATTTTTTTTAAAGACCCAAATCAGGAATGCTTAATTCGTCATACCCGCCGATTAAAATTTCCGGGGCATACAAACCATTTTCCAAATCTTTCATCTCACGCAAATAAATAATCATTCCCGGACGCAAACTTTCGCTGGTGGCAGGAACGGTAAAAACTTTACTGGCATGAACGACGCGACCGTCATCAACCAAAGCCGGCTGATACTCCAACCCATAAATTTTACTGTTATCATCATAACCAACCATCAAAACCGCATTTAACCCACTCGGTTGCAAATACAAAACTTTCTCCGCTTCTTTTTGGTCAACAATTAAAGCGCGCCAGGTGTTTTCATCCAACGGCCAAGTCTCCGAAATCTGCGCCGTTTGTTTTAACAAACGACCTTCCTGCAACAAACTATGCGCAAAGAAAAACAAATAGAGATAAATTACCAACAATAAAACCGCCAAAATACAGGCGGAACACAAAAACCAACGATAGGCACGTTGAAAAGCGCCCGAAACTTTACCTTTCGGACAGACCTCATAGTACAAAATTTTCTCTCGCCACGTTTGTTTTTTGTTTTTGGAAACCATATTTTTATTTTTTGAACAAACTACACATCATCATCACTGCTCCGTTTAAAAATCAGTAGACACAGGAGAGGCGCAAGATACCAAACATAACTCATCAAATCATCAAACAACGCGAAGTTCATCCAATTCGGCAAAGCCAACAAATAAGATTTGGGTAATAATTCCAAATTCACTTTAATGAACAAAAGCGCCAGGAAAAAACCATAGAGGACATTTTTCCAAGTGACGGAAATTCCCTGAAATGATTTTACCACAAAAAACGAAATCAATCCATAAACGATTAACAGCAATAACAGAAAAGCCGCCAACTGCTTGGCGAAAAAATCAATCGGCAGAGCTTCCACGCGCGCGTCCAAAGACGGCAGACTGTGCCACAAACCGAGCGTGGCATAAATCGCCACCATCAAGCCCATCATTTGTCGGCGCTTGAGAATAAAGGCATAAAGCAAAGTCAAAACTACAACAAAAATCAACAAAAAAATATTAAACGATAAATTTTGCCAATACGATTGGGCTTGTTCAAACATAATTGATTTTTATTTTTGCTTATTGGGTAAGCAAGATTATTATAACAGATTTTTATAAAAATAAAAAATTATTCCAAACTATCCATAAACTCCTGCAACAATTTTTTCTGCTTGCCGGATAAGTCTTTAGGAATCTTAATTTTCAAACTGACATAATGATCACCACGGCCGAAGTGATTCAAGCGGGGCATGCCCTGCCCTTTCAGCCGAAACTTTTCACCGCTGACCGTGCCGGAGGGTACGCTCAATTTTACGGTGCCGTCAATCGTGGGAACCGGAATTTTGGCGCCTAAAATGGCCGTATCTAAAGTGATTTCCAATTCGCTGTAAATATCATCGCCGTCACGCTCAAAGCGCGGGTCACGCTTCACCCGCACCACCACGTACAAATCACCGAAACTGTGACCACCCTCACCGGCGTCTCCCTTATCGGCCAACTTAATCATTTCACCGTCACCAATACCGGCGGGAATCTTGATTTCCACTTTTTCTTTTTGACGTTCCCGTCCCTGACCATTACAAACCGAACAAACTTTTTCAAAAGTTTTTCCTTTACCACCGCAAGTCGGACAAGTTTGGGTGGTTTGAATCTGCCCGAAAATCGTGTTTTGCACGCCAATCACCTTGCCTCGCCCATTACATTGCGAACAAGTTTTGACTTTCGTGCCCGGCTCGGCGCCCTCGCCCTTACAATGAGAACAAA
>DAIPKK010000074.1:0-1936 GCA_036769805.1 Patescibacteria group bacterium | reverse complement strand
CCCAGGCGGCTGCCGGTATCAGTAGCGCGCAGGCTCAATTGCAACAAGCCCAAGCCAATTTGAATATGCAACAGGCAATGCTTGATGATTTGAAGGATGGTAACAGCACTGAGAATATTGCCGTTGCGGAAACAACTTTGGCTAACGCTGAAAAAGCTTTACTTGATTTGGAGTTGGAATTAAACAATACTGAGAAATTAAATGTCAATTCATTGGCTTTGACTTATGATGGGGCGATTGGTTCCTTGGAACAAATTTTAACAACGGCACGTGAATCATTATACACTTTGACTGATTTGCAATACGAATATTTTGGTTCCGCTAACACCATGGATGGTGTGGCTTTGGTTGATGCTAAATCCAAAGCGGTGGAATCATTGCTGGGCGTGGCTAATGGCGGACGTTGGGTCAATCAATTTTTACATACTTATTGTGATGGGACTTGCGCTTTGATTTCCGGTTTGCGCAACAACGTCAATTACGATGATGTGGATTTGGCTTTAACAAAAATGATTATTGCCGTGCGCGATTTGAAAGCCGCTTACATGGTTATCCCGATGGATGGAACTTTGAGTACTGCCGATCAAATCATTGTTAATACGGAAAAAAATACTTTAGATGCGAACATTACGGTTTTATCCGGCAAGCAACAATCAATTGCTTTGCAAAAAACCACTAATGGTAATACTTTGAGTTCAGTGCAAGCACGTTATAATAGTGCCGCCAACGCTGTTCAAAGCGCGACGGCCAATTTGAATTTAATCAAGGCCGGTGCGACCGAGTGGCAAATCACCGCGCAAGAGGCGGCGGTGGCGCAAGCTTCGGCGGCGGTGGATATGCAGTCAGCCATGTTGGAACAAGCGCGGGCGGCTTATAATATCGTGGCTGTTAATTTGGAAAAATATCAATTGACTGCCGTTTTTGATGGTATTGTTACCGAACGTTTGGCCAAGGTGGGCGAGAGCGCCGCGCCTCAACAAATTCTTTTGACATTGATGAGCACCAATCAATTTGAATTAAAAGCCAGTATTCGTGAAACCGATATTGATAAATTGAAAGTCGGCAATGCCGTTAAAGTGAGTTTTGATGCTTTGCCAAATGAAGAATTTATCGGTGATTTGATTTTTATTGATCCGGCGGAAAGCATTCAGCAAGGGGTTATTTATTATGATGTCAAAGTTATTTTGAAAGATGAAAATAATAATATTGATCGTTTAAAATCAGGTATGACAGCTGATTTGGATATTGTCACTGCCACTAAAGAAAAAGCCATGTATTTGCCGATGGGCGTGGTTTCTTATCGTGGGGGGAAGGCTTACGTGAAAGTTTTAGAAGAGGGTGAAGTGAAAGAAATTGAAATTGAGACCGGTATAGAGAGTGGTCGTTATGTGGAATTGGTTAATACTTTAAAGCCGGGTGATAAGGTGATTAGTGTTATTATTGACTAAACTTTTATGTTTAAAACAATAAAAAACTGGAGAATTTCTTGGTTTTTAGCGTCGCGTTCAATTTTGCGTGGAAGCAAAGGGACTTTGGCTTTGACAATTTTAGTCATGGCTTTGTCTTTTATTAACATTATTTTTATGGCGTCGTTGATTTTTTCCATGATGACAACGATGGAGCAGTCTTTTCGTCAGCAAGCGTTGGGGGACATTGTTATTACACCGGAGGATGCGACGGAAATTTCTTTTCAAGATCAAGATGCCAGTAGTATTGGGTTGACTGAAAAAAAACAAGACTATAATCCAAAGTATATTTATGATCGTGATTCGGTTCAGGAAAAACTTTTAAGTATCCCCGGTGTTTTAGCAACGACCGCACATTACGTGGCCAATGCTAATTTTGTTTATGATCCAGAAAATGATGGAGAAAATGAAGAAAAGGGGGCGTGGTCGGTCAAGTCAATTAATCCGGAAAAAGAGATGACGGTTACTGG
>DAIPKK010000002.1:0-43175 GCA_036769805.1 Patescibacteria group bacterium | reverse complement strand
TACTTAGATAGTGATAAGTATCCCCAGGATAAACCGGATAACCGCTTTCATTATAAACAACTTTGAACCCCATAGAGGAAGTCATGTTGCTCAATGACCAAGATAATTTCACTTTACCATCCACCACGGAAGCACTCAAAGAAATACCGCTGCTTGTTGGTTTTTCCACCGGCTCTTCGGTTTTTTCCTTTTTATAAACAATAATTGATTTTTCAGTTGTCTTATCAAATTCGTTGATAGCCTTTACAGTGATAACATTTTTACCTAAAGACAAAGAAACACTCTTGATAAAACTCTCCTCGCTCACCGCCACTTCAGCACCATTAACCAACACTTTTATACCATCAGTCATACCCTTAACTTCCACGCTGGAAGAATAAGTTTCCAAAGAATCACTGGGGGCGCTAATTTTTAAAACCGGCGGAACTTCCTCCAAAACTCCCAAAGGCGCTTCAATTTTTACGTCCTCATCTTTATTCCATTGATGAAAATCATCTTGTAATTCTTCGTAAGCCAATTTATTTTTGCTAACGGTTTCTTCTTTTTGATAAACCACAGCCACTTCACCGGCAAGCACTTCTTCCTGTTTTTGCTTTTCTTCCACTTTCACTTTTGATTCCAAAACCTTAACAATCACTTGATCGGCGCGATTCATATTAACGGTAAAAGCGGTACCCATAGCGGTGATTTTGGTTTCTTTTCCCAAAACACTGAATTCCAAAGTATCGGATTTGTGAACGCGATTATAAATTTGACCATTGGATTGAGCCAAAACAATCGCTTCATTATCACATTGCTGAATCAAAACTTCTGTGTTGGCATCCAAACGCACGGCACTGCCATCATCAAAATTAATAATGGCGCGTCCGGGGGCGGCGGTTTTCACAAGGTCACCGGCCTTCAAATCATCACCAACCGCTAAATTTTCCCAATTTTCACCGACTTTCAAACTCAAAGAGCCATCAATATAAGCAACGGTCGCGGCCAAAGGAATAGCCTGCTCCACCGCCACCTCGCTCGCTTGATTTTCTTCCGGATTAACAACAATCTTTCCACTATCACCCGGCCAATAACTAAAAGAGAAAAAGGCAATCGCGGCGATGGCGGCACCGCTGACCAATAACATAAAACTCTTCAGCCACGAATTTGAGGCTTTCATAGTTGTTTCATTTAATGATAAATTTTGAGAATATCTTAAAACCTTCTCGTAGATCTCATCGCGTTTCGCGTCGCTGACGTGCGCGGCGGTGGCGCGGGAAACTTTGCCGTCTTCAAACAGCAAGTTTTCCACCAATTTTTCGTCAAATTTTTTCATATATGTAAAATTTTAATTATTATTTAAAAGTTCAGTCAGCATCTTCACTCCACGATGAAGTTGCACCGCCACGCTGTTTTCCCGACAATTCAACATTTCCGCGATTTCCCCATTACTCATATCGGAAAAATATTTCAGCGATAAAACGTTTTGGTATTTTTCCGGTAAAGTTTTCATCACAGACTTAACTTTATCCAACATAATCGCCTTATCCACCGTCTCGCTGGCATCTTCAGAATGAGTATCCTCCAAATTCATCATTTGATCTTCATCATGGGAAATACGGTTTTCCTTACGCACAAAGTCTAAAAAACTGTTATTGGCGATCCGATACAACCAGGCACGGAAATTTCCTTCTTTGTACTTTTTTAAATTGTTAAGAGCTTTGGCAAAAGTGATTGCCGTCAAATCCTCAGCGTCGGCTTCGTTGCGGATTTTGGCTAACAAAAAATAGTAAATCTGTTCGAAGTAATGCCGATACAACAGGGAAAACTTGGACTGATCTGCCTGCGCTTCCCTGATAAGTTGTTCTTCGTTCGCTAATTTGGCCATAAATTAGATATTTTTTACATTTATAAAACGTTAATAAATTTTATTTATTACAAGATTAATTATAACAAAGACCGGTAATAGCGCAAATACAAAAAAATAGGACAAAAGTCCTATTTTTTATATGTAACAATTAAGCTTTCTTGGTTTCGTTCAAACGACGAGCCAAAATGCTTTTACGTCGGGAAACGGTATTTTTCTTCATAAAGCCTTTTTTAACGGCTTTATCCAAGGTTTTAATGGCGGTTTTCACCAATTCCTCGGTCTTTTTAACGTCCTTGGCATCGGCTGACTTGCGGGTTTGACGCATCAAATCGCGCAATTTTGTGTAAGTCAATTCATTTCTTTCTTGGCGCTTCTTGGATTGTCGTAAATCCTTCTTCGCCGCTCGTAAATTAGGCATAGTTTTCTTAAATATTAAAAATATAGTTGAGAGCACAGAGCAAGTAGAGTTCGTTGAAAAAATCTTCACACCAAGATCTTTGTCAAACGCAGGTCTAATTTAACACAAGTTTTCAAGCTTGGCAAGTGATTTGTGGAAAACCTAAAAATTTACTAAAATAGAAGGGACGTAACTTTTCTTATTTTTTATTTAAAATACAAATATGGAAAATTTTCCGGAACAAAACATTGTCCCCCAAAAAACTCCCTGGCAAGAATTTGCAGAAAAAGCCAGAACGGTGGAAACCAAAATGCGTGAAATTAAAAATGCTTTAGGGCGCACCAACACACCAAGCACCCACGTTGAACGTTTTTCCACGCAAAAACTGATCGATATTATCCAATACGAAATCAACAAACGAATAGAGTTGGTAGATTTTAACCAAAAACGAATCCAAAAAGGCGAAATCAGTCAATATGATCAACAAAAAGCTGGGCGAGATATTTCATTGTATCAAGGAACGATTAATAACTATCGTAAAATTTTACCAAAAATAGAAGCGAAACAGCAAGCGGGCGCCAATGAACTGCATCAAATAATAGACGAGGCAAAAAAAGCTAAAAAGCAAAATCAACATTTAAAAAAAATCAGCCAAAAAATTATTGCTTTTGAGAAAATTGAAAAAAATAATTACAAACAAGACCTGATTGAACAAGGAAAAATAAAAGATAAATTGCAGGGAATAAGGGGCGTGGAAATACTATTTGATTTTGAAATAAAGTTTTATCAAAGAAAAAAGAAAGAAGCAGAGAGATTATTGGGACAAACCAGTAACACTGAAGAACAAAAGGCTTTTTCACTGGATGTAAACCATTATAATCACTTAATAATGCATAAAACTGCAAAATTCAATGATTTAATAAATAAACTAAATAATCTAAAAAATATCGGGAAAATTGACCATGGACTTAACATTATAAACAGAAAAAACTTTTCAAATGAAGATAATCAAGTGGTAGTCCAAGCCAAAAATCTTTTAAATGCCTTTAACAACTACAATAATGATAACCTGAAAAATAAACAAAAATTAAAAGAGAAAATAGCAGAAGAACTGGGTCGTCCATTAGGCAAAAGCCAAACCCAACAAATGAAAGATTTGGCGGAATTTCGCTACAAAAACAGCAGTTATAAAAAAAGGATTGAAGAAATGATAAAAAAACTACAAGGATTGGAAAAAGTCTTGGGTACTTTACAAAATCCTTCCCCTGAACAAAGTAGCCTTGACGATAAACAAAAAGAACTGGAAAGAACATTGGAAGCCCTCAATCTTTTATTAAACAAGCCGGTTTACAACCAACGAGACGGAATAGAAATTGACCAATTGGAATTAAAAAAAAACGAACTTAAAAAAGAAATAAAAAAGGAAAGTGAAGAACTGGCCAAGAAAAAAATAAAAACACTAAAAGAGCTTCGGGAAAAAATTGCGGGAAAACTGGAAAAAATAGAAAAGGAATTAGTTTCCGCAAAAAATGGGCAAAAAATAATTAAAGCCATTTATACTGCCGCGCAAGCACTCCTGGAATCACAAAAATCCATTTATGATTTGCATAAAATCACTACGGAAGACGAATTTATAAATGGAAAAATCCTTGAATTCATTGATCAAATCATTCATCCAGAAGCTCAAAACGAAGCCCCCGAACCAAAAAAGAAAAAAGATGGAGAAAAGGATGATGACGATAAAAAAGAAGGGGACAAACAATCAGGAGGAAAACAAAGAGATAATAACCGCAACAAAAAACGTGGGGGGCGCAACCGTGGCAGAGGTGGCAATCGTGGGCGAAGATAATCATTAAAAACTTTCCCATAAAACTAAAAAAGCGCTTGGTTCTCAAGGAGAAATAAGCGTTTTTTTAGTATTTACCCAATACTTGAATTTAGACGACGGTTATTAGATCAAACCACCGGCTAAGGCCAAGTTAGCACCGACCACCAAGGCGAAAAGCACAAAGTAGGACATATTGGTGCAATCATTCACGAACAATTCGCGATACATAGCTTGTTTAAATTGTTGCATATTTTTATTTTTGTTTTTTAAATTTTGTTTATAGGCGATTATCTTGGACCCCGACCTAAGTTTTAAGTCCGAATCACCTACTCACAAAGCCATTATAGCACGCCTGTGCACACTTGACTATAAAAATGAAAAACCAATCACAATTTATCTAAAATAAAACAATTTTTCAATTAAACACCTGTGGATAACTTGTTAATAAACACCAATTATCAAAACTTTACAAAGAAAAAGACCTGTGATAATCTTAAAAAACATAAAAATTTTATTAATCCATAAATAATTCTTTATGAAATTAGTTGCCAACAAAAAAATTGATGAAAAAAAGGGTGAAATTTGCTTTGAAATTAACATCCCTTATGAAGAAATTGAACAATTTTTGGAAAAAACCGCAAAAAAAATCAATAAAGATTTAAAAATTGACGGATTCCGCGCCGGCAAAATCCCGTTTGATGTGGTCAAAAAACAAGTCGGTGAAATGTATCTATTACAAAGCTCAATGGAAGACATCGTTGATACCGCTTTAAATCAAATCTTAAAAGAAAATGACTTACGATTGTTCATTACTCCAAAGATTGAAATGGACAAATTGGCTCCGAACAACCCGATTGAATTCAAAGCCACGATTCACCAATTACCGACATTTACCTTAAAAGCTTGGGATAAAATCAAAATTAAATCCGAGGAAATCAAGGTTGAAGATAAAGAAATTGACGAATCAATGAAAGGTTTATTGGAATATTTGGTTAAAGAAAAAGAAATTTTACGACCGATTGCCAATGGTAATGTCGCTATTTTAAATTTTGACGTGGCCGTGGACAATGTTCCTTTGGAAGGCGGATCAGCCAAAGACTATCATTTGGTGGTTGGGCAACAAAGCATGATTCCCGGTTTTGAAGAAGCTTTAATCGGATTGAGCGCCGGCGAAGAAAAAATCTTTAATTTGAATTTTCCCAAGGATTACCCGCACAAACCGATTGCCGGAAAAGCCGCTGAATTTAAAGTAAAAATCAACAAGGTGATGGAACGCGAATATCCTGAAGTCAATGATGATTTGGCAAAAGAACTAAAATATGAAAGCTTGGCTGAATTAAAAGAATCCATGAAAAAGAATCTTTTGGGAGAAAAAGCCAAAAATGCCGATATTCAAAATATGAACCAAGTTTTTGATGAATTATTGAAAAAAGCCGATTTTGATCATATAAATGATGCTTTTATTGATCAAGAAACTCGCGTAATGTTAAATGAATTAAAGCAAAATATTGAAAAACAACGCGGTAACTACGAACATTACTTGGAACATATCAAAAAAACCGAAGAGGATTTATTGAAGGAAATGCGTCCTGAAGCTGAGAAACGCGTTAAAATTTCTTTAATTTTAAAAGAAATCGTCGATAAAAATAATTTATCCGTGACCGAAGAGGATATTGATAAACAATTTGCCCAATATGGTGAGGCGTCCGAAGAAATGAAAACCAACAAACGTTTCCGTCATTATATTGAACAAAATCTCTTGAATAAAAAAACCATTGAGTTTATCAAAGAAACTCTTGGTCTGAAATAAAAATCCGTCTCAGGGTTTGATTAAATTCTTAATATTTCATACAATAAACATTATAGAATCACTTATAATGATAATTATTTTATATGTCCAAAAAGAAAAAACGTTTTCATCAGAAAAATTTCATCAAATCAACCATCGGTGAAATTAAAAATGATTTTAACGAGCAGCAAAACATCCAAGTAACAAAAGAAGTACAAAACAACATTACGAACGACACAATAAATAACCCCGAACCCACGCTGGTTCAAAATAACGACGAAAACAATCAAGAAAAATATCAAATCGATCTTAATATGGACAAAAACATCAAACAAAAGAAAAAAAGAAACTGGAAAAAGATTTTTTCCTGGGTTCTCTATATCGGGGTAATTGCCGCGCTCGTCGGCGGCATCATGTTCTCCGCTTTCGTAGCTTATGTTTCCAAAGATTTGCCAGACACGGACGGTTTAATCAACCGCGTCGTTCCGGAAACCACGAAAATCTATGATTCCGAAGGCAAAACTTTATTATATGAATTGCACGGCGATGAAAAACGCACTTCCATTGAATTGGATAATTTACCTTCTTATGTCTACAATGCAGTGGTGGCGATTGAAGACAAAGATTTTTATAATCACAAAGGTTTGGTGCCACGCCGCGTTTTAAAAGCCGCCTATGTTGATGCTATTAACATTGTCTGGAAAATTTTTACCGGAAAAGCAAAAACCTTCTATCAAGGTGCTTCAACCATCACTCAACAACTTGTTAAAAACTCCATTTTAACCAATGAATTTTCAATTACCCGCAAATTGAAAGAAATGATTTTAGCGTGGCAACTGGAAAAGAAATTCAACAAACAACAAATATTAAAGATGTACTTGAATGAAATTCCTTTTGGTTCTGTTTATTATGGAATTGAATCAGCTGCTCAAAATTACTTGGGTAAAAGTACCAAAGATTTAAATATCGCCGAAGCGGCGGTTTTGGCGGCTATTATTCAACGTCCGTCTTATTTTTCACCGTTCGGTAGCCATGTGGATGAATTATTATCCAGACAACAATTGGTTTTAAGTTTAATGTTGGATCAAGGTTATATTACCCAAGAAGAATATGATAATGCTAAAGATGACGAAATCATTTTTAAAAACAAAAATGATCAAAAAATAATTGCTCCTCATTTTGTAATGTATACCATTGATTATGTTAATGAATTATTGGGTGATGACTACAGTGAACAATTATTGAGAGACGGTGGCTTGAAAATATACACCACGGTTGATTTGAACCTACAAAAACTTGCCGAGGAAACCATTAGCGCCAATATGGAAAACATTGAACTGCAAGGTGGTGACAATGCCGCTTTGGTTTCAATCAATCCGAAAAACGGCTATATTTTGGCAATGGTCGGTTCACGTGATTATTTTGATGATGAGCATAACGGTCAATACAATGTCGCATTAGCCTTGCGTCAACCTGGTTCTTCCATCAAACCGTTGGTTTATTTATCGGCTTTTGAAAAAGGATATTATCCGGAAACCGTTATTTATGATGTCGTCACTGATTTTAACGGTTATAAACCATACAATTATAATTTTAAAGAATATGGAGCAGTGACCATGCGCAAAGCTTTACAAGGTTCTTTAAATATCTCAGCCGTTAAAACTTTGTATTTGGCCGGATTGAATTATGTTTTGGATATCGCCAAAAAATTCGGATATACCACTTTAAATGATCCGGATCGTTTCGGTTTAACCTTCGTGCTTGGTGGTGCTGAGGTAAAATTATTGGAACACACTTCCGCTTTCGCCACTTTTGCCAATGATGGTTTATATATGAAACCCAGTCCGATTGTAAAAATCGTTGATAGACAGGGTAATGTCATTTATGAAAATAAAACTATCGGCGAACAAGTAATCAGACAAGATTCAGTCAGAATGTTAAACAGTGTTTTAAGTGATGATGCTTCTCGTCAATATATTTTCGGGGCAAATAGCGCCTTATATTTACCGGGACGCCAAGCGGCCGCTAAAACCGGTACCACCAATAATAATAAAGACGGATGGACCATGGGTTATACGCCATCCATCGCCACCGGCGTTTGGGTTGGTAGAAATGACAATAAAGAAATGACCGGACCGAAAGCGGATGCGGTTTATGTTGCCGGTCCGATTTGGAAAGAATTTATGCAAAAAGCCTTGGAAGGTAAGGCGGCTGAATATTTCCCCGCCCCACCCCACAACAACAGCAGTAAAGCGGTTTTAAACGGTGGAATATTGAAAGGTATCACTCTAAAAATAAATAAAGTTTCCGGAAAAATCGCTTCTGAATTCACACCGCCGGAATATGTGGAAGAAAAAACTTTCCGTGAAGTTCATTCCATTTTACATTATTGTGACAAAGACAACCCAAATGGTCCTTACCCGACAAATCCGGCCGCTGATCCATTTTATGGACGTTGGGAGGCTGCCATCCAGGCTTGGTTGGTAAAATACAACGAGAAGGCAAATGCCGACCCCAATGATGATTTACAACCGATTGAAGTATCTTCCCCACCAACCGAAACCGATGATAATGTTTATCTTCCGGAAAATAAACCAAATCTAACGATTATTCAACCGCAAAACGGACAAATCATCAGTGGTAATAAATTGGTTATTTCCGTACAAGCGACCGCCCCGCGCGGCGTCAGTAAATACGAATATTATTTTGATGAAAAGGTAATTCCGGGAAATAATAGCAATTACGTGGAATATCCTTTATATGACGAAAGCTTGGGTGATCATATTGTTAGAGTAAAAGTCAGTGATGATGTCGGTAATTTTCAAGAACAAATCATTACCATCACATTATCCAGCAATGATTATCCGGTGGAATTCAATATTATTTATCCTCAAAATAATAACACCTATTCATTAAGCGCCTTTCCTTTAGTATTTACAGCTGATGTTTTGGGAGCCAATCAAATTCAAGAAAGTCAATTCTGTTATCAAAATATTGAAAGCAGTTCCATAACTTGTTTTGATATAAATGAAACTTTCTTAAATGGTAGCAATACCTTCAAATGGAACACCCCTCCGCCCACGACCGGTTCATATAAATATTATTTGGAACTTACCACGGCGAGTGGTAACACCCAAACCGAAGCTCGCTTGATTATTCTCCGATAAGTGAAAATAAAAAATCCCCGAATAAACGGGGATTTTTTATTTATAAAACCTACTGCCGAATCGGCATGACAATATATAAATACTGGTCTTGATTGGCGGAACGAATAACAATCGGAGATAAATTATCAATGATTTCCAATTTCACTTCTTCCGTTTTAATGTTATTCAAACCTTCCAATAAATAAACATAATTTACCACAATATTATTATCCATACCGGTAATATTGGCGTTGGTGGTGGCGTCAGATTCACCCAATTGCTCATTGGCGGCCCGAATATGAACGGCACTCTTTAAAGGATCATCATTATTAACTTGGAATTGTAAGTTAATATCATTGATATTCTCCTTAACAAACAAACTGACGGTTTTAATGTTTTTCAATAAATCGGAAACCGAACAAATTACTTGAGTATTGAATTTAACGGGGATAATCTGTTCATAATCCGGATAATTACCTTCAATTAAACGGGAAACCAACTCAAAATTATCAAAAATAAACAATATTTGACCTTCTGACAAATAAATTTCCATTTCCGAACCTTCTTTTATATTGGATTTTAGAATTGATAAAACTCTAACCAATTCCTGTAATGTTTTGGAAGGAACAATCACATTAACCGATCCTAAACCATTTTGTTTGATATTAATCTTTCTTTCCGCCAAACGATAACTGTCAGTGGCGGCCAAAACCAATTGATTATTAACAAACTTAAATAATATACCGTTCAATTCCGGGCGATTTTCATTTTTAGAAACGGCAAACAATACTGAATTTAAGGCTTCTCTGAATAATTCAACGGTGATGATTGCTTTATTCTTTTTATTCAATTCCGGAATTAAAGGATAATCAGCGGCGTTTAAACCTTTAATCTTTGTTTGATGACCGGAACATTTAACATGTAATTGTTCTTTATTATCCAATTCAACATCAATATTTTCTTTCGGTAATAAATTAACATAATCACTGATTAATTTAGCATTAACCGTAAAAGATCCTTCTTTTTCAATTTTACCTCTGACAGTATAACTGATACCAATATCCAAATTAGTGGTTAACAGTTTAATTTCATTTTCTTTTAAGTTTATTAAAACATTGTTTAAAATAGGCAAATTTAAATTCTTACTGGTCGCGTGTTGCACTATTTGAAAACCTTGATTTAAGTTTTCTTGGGTACAAGTGAATTTCATAAATTATCTTTATTATTATTAATATATAAATATATTAAATTAGTAGTAATAGTAGTAAGTGTTGTGAATATGTGGAAAAGGTTAGAAAACCCTGGATTTATAAGATCATTATTATGCACAGTCTGTTGATATGTCTGTGTATTATTCAGTGTTAACCGGTGGATTATTTTGGGATTATTATTATATTAATTATTTATACCAATCTTATATACAAGTAAAGTTTAAGTTATCCACAATTTATACCATTATAATTAAGATGCTTTTTTAATATTTTCAATATCTTGTCTTAATTGTTCATTATGGTGAATTTCTTTTTCCAATTTAGCGACGGCATGTAAAATTGTGGTATGATCGCGGCCGTTAAGAAATTTACCAATTGCCGGATAAGAATAATTAGCTTCATTTTTTAATAAATAACATAAGATTTGTCTCGGATAAACCAAATGTTTGGTTCTGGTTTTACTTAATATTTCATCTTGAGTTACATTGAAATATTTACAAACATTATTTAATAAATTTTGAGGTGTAAGATTCTTTTTTGCTTGATTTACTTTAATATTATTTCCCATAATGACTTTAATATTTTCCAAAGTCAAAGGGGTATTATTTATTTGTTGGTAAGCCAATAACTTATTTAAAAATCCTTCCAATTCACGAATATTATTTTGGACCATTTTAGCGATATAAATAATTGAGTCTGAATCTAACAGCAAGCCTTTTTCCTGTGATTTATTTTGTAAAATGGCGATTCTTGTTTCCAAATCCGGAGTACGAATATCGGCAATCATCCCCCATTCAAATCTTGATAATAAACGATTTTCCAAAGATTCCAATTCTTTTGGTGGACGATCGGAAGTTAAAACTATTTGTTTATTATTTTGATAAAGTTCATTAAAGGTATGAAAAAATTCTTCTTGGGTGCTTTCTTTTCCGGAAATAAATTGAATATCATCAACCAATAAAACATCAACCGTGCGATATTTTCTTTTAAATTCATTGACGGAATTTTGTTTGATGGAATAAATAAAATCATTAATGAATTTTTCGGTGCTGATATAAAGAATTTTCTTTTGCGGTAACATTGCTTTTATTTGATTACCAACCGCTTGCATTAAGTGAGTTTTTCCCAAACCCACTCCCCCATAAATAAATAAGGGATTGTATATCAAGCCCGGCGAGTCCGCGACCGCTTTGGCGGCGGCAAAAGCCAATTCATTACCCGGACCGACCACAAAAGTTTCAAAAGTATAACGTGGATTTAAACCGAATTCGGCAATTGTTGATTGTTGTTGCGGCGGATTATTGGAAATTTCCGTCTTTTTTAAAGTAATTGTATTGGAATTATTATAATTGACAGGAGTATTCTTGTTTTTGGAATAAGTAAAAACAATTTTTTCAACCGGTTTTTGCCAATGTTTTTCCAACAATTTTTTTATGGTATCAGTAAATTTTTGTTGCAACCAAATTTGCGCAAAACCATTCGGGGTCCCGATGGTAATTTGTTTTTCATTTAAATCTAAAATATGCGAACCTTGAAACCATGTATTAAATTCAGCTTTGGTGGTCATCAGTTCGATTTCTCCTAAAATTGATCGCCAAAGTTGTTGCAGTTGGCTTTGGTCAACGGAGTTATCCATTTGTTTTATTTTATAATTTTTAAGTCCATTTTATCTTAACAAATATATAAAAAAATAAAAGATTGATTTGTGGATAACTTTATAGTTTAATATAAATTTATTTTATATTAGATAAATTTAATCTGTGGATAATTTGTGTATTATTTGAGATTAAAAATTAATTCAAGAGTCCGGCACTTTTGATAATTTCAATCATTTTGTTTGTTTTTTCTTGAAAATCAAGTTGCGTATAATTGGGACGGAGAATAAAAATTAAATGATAACCGCTTTTAATTTTATTGTCTTTTAGTAGAGTTTGAATAATGTGGCGGCTTTGTCTGACGTTTAAATGTCGTTTATTGGCCAGTTTTTCAGTTTTTTTAGAAATGATAAAGGCGATTTTCAGTTCATTTTCAGTAGCCGGCCGATAATGTAAAGTTAAAAAATTCGGCAGATTTTTATATTTGCCGGTTTTGAAAGTCAAATCAAAGTCTTTTTGTAAAGTTAAACGGTATTTTTTTTCCAACATAAAATTATCATTTTCTATATTTTATAGTTTATCTTGATATTAGTCAAAGCGGTTTGTATTCGTAAAAATTATTTGATAGAATAAAGGTAAATTTTATTAAAATTAAAGATTTTTATGAGAAAATACAAATCACAACGGGTGGCGGTTTTTGTGGATGTGCAAAATATGTATCATTCCGCTAAAAATCTCTATAATGCCAATGTTAATTTTGCCGAAGTTTTAAAGGTGGCGGTGGCTAACCGTGAATTGATTCGGGCAATTGCCTACACCACGCGCGCCGAAACCGTCGCCGAAAATACCTTTTTTGACGCTTTGGAAAAACAAGGTTTTGAAGTAAAAATCAAAGATTTGCAAATATTTTTTGATGGTAGCAAGAAATCCGATTGGGATGTTGGCATTACAGTTGACACAATCAAACTAGCTGATAAGATTGACAGCGTGATTTTGGTAACCGGCGATGGCGATTACGCCCCGCTGGTTCAATACTTGCAAGAAAATAAAGGTTGCGTGGTGGAAGTGGTTTCTTTCCAAGAAACAACCTCTTCCAAGCTCTTGGAATTGGTGGATGATCATATCAATTTAAGCGAAGATAAGGGAAAATATTTGATTAATTATCGTCCGCAAAATCGTTTAAGAAAAAATAACAATTTAAATATTAAGAGAATTATCAATAAATAATTATGATGGATTTCAAAGAAAAATCTTTTAGTTGTGATTTTTTAGGTAAAAAAATTACTGTTAAAACCGGGAAATTGGCTCAACAAGTTGATTTCAGTTGTACTGTTCAATATGGTGACACGGTTATTTTAGCTACGGTTAACATGGCTAAAGAAGCCCGTCCGGGAATTGATTTCTTCCCGTTGATGGTTGATTACGAAGAAAAATTGTATGCCGCCGGTAAAATCAAGGGTTCTCGTTTTATCAAACGTGAAGGTCAACCGACCGAAGACGCGGTTTTGATCGGTAGAATGATTGATCGCGGTTTGCGTCCTTTGTTTCCGGAAACTTTGCGCAATGACGTGCAATTGGTTTTAACGGTGTTATCTTATGATGAGAGTCATTTGCCGGATGTGGTGGCGATCATTGCCGGTTCCATTGCTTTGCATTGTTCTTCCATTCCGTGGAACGGACCGGTGGCCGGTATTCGCGTTGGAAGAATTGACAATGAATATAAGGTAAATTTGTCCAGAGAAGAATTGACTAAATCTGATGTCAATTTGGTGGTGACCGCCAATAAAGAAAAAGTTTTGATGGTGGATGCCGATTTCAATATTGTTGACAACACCGCGGTGGAAGGCGCTTTTGCCAAGGCTTTGCAAGAAGTCGCACCATTGATTGATTTTATTGAAGATTTGCGAAAACAAATCGGGAAAGAAAAAGTGGCGGTTCCGGTGGAAAAGGTAAAAATTGATGACCAGGAATTTACCGTTGAAGAACAAGAAATGTTAAGCCGTCAAATTAAAGAATTTTTTCAACCGTTATGGTCTGAATATTTGTTTAATATTCCGGTGGGCAGCAAGAGTGCTCGTAAGGAAACCTTGCACCACATGATTGATTTGGCCAAGACGGAATTGGTGGAAAAGAAGGAATTGAACGCCAAAAAAGTGGATTTCTTGTTAAACAAGAATTTTATGAATTGGGCGGAAGAAGAAGTTACTAAAGCGATTTTAGATAAAGATCAACGGGTTGACGGTCGCGCTTTGAACCAAATTCGTACTTTGGAAGCGGAAGTTGCCTTGTTGCCTCGTCCGCATGGTAGTGCTTTGTTCCGTCGCGGTGAAACGCAAATTTTGTCCATCGTGACTTTGGGCGCTCCGGGGGCAGAACAAACTTTGGATACCATGGAAGAAGATGATAGCACCAAACGTTATATGCATCATTATAATTTTGCTCCATATTCCGTGGGGGAAATTCGTCCGTTGCGGGGCGTTGGTCGCCGCGAAATCGGGCATGGTGCCTTGGCGGAAAAAGCCTTGTTGCCGGTTTTGCCACCGAAGTTGGATTTCCCTTATACGATTCGCGTGGTTTCTGAAACTTTGGGATCAAACGGTTCAAGTTCTATGGCTTCCACTTGCGGTTCCAGTTTGTCTTTGATGGCGGCGGGCGTGCCCATTAAAGAGCACGTGGCTGGCGTGGCCATTGGTTTGGCCAGTGATGGTAGTGGTCGTTATAAAATTTTGACTGATATTCAAGATTTGGAAGATGGTAAAGGCGGAATGGATTTTAAAGTTACCGGCACCCGCCATGGTGTAACGGCCATCCAAATGGATACCAAAACCGATGGTTTGACTATTGAGATGGTGAAAGAAGCTTTGGCTCGTGGGATTGAAGGCCGTAATCAAATTTTGGATGTTTTGGAAAAAGCGATTTCTCAGCCGGCTGAATTATCAAAGTTTGCCCCGAGAATTTTGAGTTTCTCCATTGATCCGGAAAAAATCGGTGAAGTTATCGGACCGGGCGGGAAAATCATTAAGAAAATCGTGGAAGAAACTAAGGTTGATATTGATATTGATGATGATGGTTCGGTTTTCATCACCTCTGACAATGCCGAAATGGCCAATCGAGCCAAGGAAATCGTTTTGTCTTTGGTGAAAGTGGTTCAAGTCGGCGATATTTATGAAGGTAAAGTCAGCAAATTGTTTGACTTTGGCGTAATGGTGAAGATTTTACCACAAAAGGAAGGAATGATTCATATTTCCGAACTGGAACATTTCCGCGTTAATAAGGTGACTGATGTTTTAAATATCGGTGACACCGTGAAGGTCATTGTTAAAGAAATTGATAACCAAGGACGCGTTAATTTATCTCGTAAAGCTTTATTGCCTCGTCCCGATCGTGATAGTAAATAAATACCAATGATGAGTGAAACATTAACTTTAAGTCCGGAGTTACAGCCAAAAAAGAAATTCAATTGGTTTAAATTGATCTTTAATGCCATTTGGATTTCTTTTTTAGTCTGGGTATTTGTTTTGGCCGGACGTAGTATGTTTGCTTATTGGAGTATTTATCGAAGTATTCCGGTAGCACAAGTGGAGTTTTTCGCGATTTTTAACAAGAAGGGCTATCAGAATAATTCCAATTGGCAGGAGTTTGGGGGGCGGGCGACGCACGAGTTGTTGGGGTTGGAGCGTGGTTTGTGGGAGGATATCTTAGCCACCGACCAAGCTTATTGGGCGATATACTGGGAAAATTCCGCTGATATAAAAGCAAAATTGCTAATTTTTTCCTACTCTCCCCTACCCGCTGAATTTTTAGCCAAACTTGAGTCTGCGCAAATCCCCTACTCTTATGATCAACAGGTTTTGCTTATTAATGGTGATGATTTGCAGATTCGGGAACAAGCCTTGCCGGATTTGTTGATTTTTAACAATATTTGCGTGGGGCGTTGGCAAAAACAATCATTTTCGTGCGAGTTTGATGAAAAAACCATACGTGTTTCTTTAAATGACAATACCTTGCGACCATTGGAAAAAGCTAATGTTTTCAACATTGATGCTTTACAAAATAAATTGCTTTACGTTAATAATCAGTTAAAATTGTCTGAAATCAGCCAATTTTTACCGGAAAACCTAAGGTTGTTGCTGTCTCCATTGTCTGATAAAGAGCTTTCTTTGGCTATTTTTGATCAAGAAAGTCAGTTTTTTGTTAATAATTGGGCAATTTTCTTGGAAAATGTTGATAATAATGAGTTATTGTCGGATATTCAGTATCAAGTGGCTTATCAAAACCGAGAAATTCGGGATAATGAGCTTTTGGATGGCAGCCATTACCATGATGAGATTTTGAATTTTGAAACTTTTTCATGGCAGGAAGAAAATTTTAATTCTTACATTTTAAAAAAGATCCCCCTCGACCAAAAGTCGGAGAATTTTTTATACGCCTACCCTTTTCAAAAAAATTTAATTTTGTCATCTGACAAAAATTTGTATCAAACAGAAAATTTATTTTTATCGCCGACCGACCTTCAGGTAAAAAACTTTTCCACTCCAAAAGTTCTTGTTCAAAAAAACTTGTTGTCAGAAATTTTTCCTTGGAAGTTTTTACCGGATACTTGTCAAAATTTAAAGATTGAAGAAAAAATTTCCAATTATATTTTTAGCGCCTGTGACTAAGGTGTGGACAAAAATTTTATTCAAATTTTTCTCTAATTTTAGATAAAAAACTTAAAGCTTTAAAAAATTTGCATCACTTTTGATTTTGTGATATACTGTCCATAGGTGATAGTTGAAGGTAAAGCGACCTCACTCCTCTACCTGCGGTTATCATCAAAAAAACAAAACAAAAAAAACTTCTTGATTCGTTCTTCGGGACTTATCAAAGTTCTTTCACTTAGTTCTTTCTTAAACACTCATTTAAGTCTTTCACCACTTTAAGCTTTGCTCAAACAAACTTCGGTGAAAGCAATCATTGCATGTCTTCGGACATGTATCATGACATGTGAGGCATTCACATGTTACTTCTCCCTTACCGCGGAGAGATCCACAAAAAATCGTTCGCAGTTTCACCCGCGAACATAAAAACAAAAAACAAAAAAATTAAAATCAAAACAAAAACGACCTCGGCGTTTCAGCTGATGTCGGTATCCTCGGGGAGTACCCGAAGGGAGAGGCGGTGGCCTTGGTGAAAGGTGGCCTCAGACACATTATCAATTCTATGGGACCGTTCCCACAGCGAACGCCCGTAGATACAATCATGGGCGTAGCACTTAAATCTTTACTTTTTACGGCGAGATCTTGAGTACTGCGCCTTTTACTTTTTTACGCGAACACACTACATTTACCTTGATTTTAGGCTTTAAAAATACGATTTGCATTTTTACGACGATTTGCTATACTATTAAAAACTTGTGTTTATCTATTTTATTTTTTACTTTGATAATTATGGTGTTATCTAAAAAACTCTTGCAAGAGATGCGCGAAATCCTTAATAAAGAGAAGGAAAAACTAGAAAAAGATCTATTATCTTTTGCAAAACCAAACAGCAAAAATCCGGAAGACTTTGAAACGGTTTTTCCGAGTTTTGGCGACAGTTTGGAAGACAACAGCAATGAAGTTGAGGTTTATCAGGACAATTTAGCGATTGAGGACAGCTTGGAGAAATCTTTACGAGACGTGATTCATGCTTTGAGACGGATTGATGCCGGTTCTTATGGTGTTTGTAAGTATTGCGGCAAGCAAATCGATGAAAATCGTTTACGCGCCAGACCGACATCAAGTTCCTGTATGGCTTGCAAACTTAAATTAAAGGGGCACTAATGACTTTTTTCTTTGTTTTTTTGTGTATTTTTAGCGGAATATTCGCTATTGATTTTCTCGTGAAATATTTTTTGCTTCATACTTTGGATGGCCAAGCTTTTTATTTGTTTGGTGATTGGCTTGGCTTGGACTTGCATTATAATAAGTTTATTGCTTTTAGTATTCCCATTGGTTTTTGGTTATTGATGCTTATTAATGTTTTATTGATTGGTTTTCTGTTTTACTTATTGTTTATTCGGTGGCGAAAAAACGTTAATTTTAGCAAAAAAATAGTAGTGGCTTTGTTGCTTTGCGGGGCTTTGTTGAATTTTATTGATCGTATTCTCTATTCTTATGTTATTGATTATATTACGATTTGGCGTTTTCCGGTGTTTAATTTTGCTGATATTTTGATTGTTGGGGGCGCAATGTCGTGGTTGTATCTTGAATATAAGGAACAAGGTCCCCGTAGTTCAACGGATAGAACGGTTTCCTCCTAAGAAATAAATACAGGTTCAATTCCTGTCGGGGACGCCATGTTTCATGTGAAACATAGTTTGTCTTTATTTTTTAATTATATTTTTATGTCGTTCTCAATTGGAATTGTCGGTTTGCCGAATGTGGGAAAGTCAACTTTGTTTAAAGTTTTGACTAAAAAGCAAGTGGCTGCGGAAAATTATCCTTTTTGTACCATTGATCCAAATGTTGGGGTAGTGGAAGTGCCTGATGAACGCTTACAGGCTTTGGCAGAAGTGTCAAAATCCCAAAAAGTTATACCCACAGCGATTGAATTTGTGGATATTGCCGGTTTGGTCCGCGGCGCTCACCAGGGTGAAGGTTTGGGAAATAAATTTTTGACCAACATTAAGGAAACTGATGCTATTGTTCAGGTGGTGCGTGCTTTTAATGATGATAACGTGATTCATGTTAGCGGGAAAGTTGACCCCAATGATGATATCGAAGTTATTAATTTAGAGCTAACATTAGCAGATTTGTCTTTGGCCACCAAGGTTTTGGAAGGGGCAATTCGTTCGTTGAAGGGGAATCGGGAGAAAATTGCTGAGCAACGAAAGGAGGCTTTGGAAAGGGTGGTTAAGTGTTTAGAAGATGGTCAGTTGTTAAACTCTATTGATTGGTCTGAAGAAGATCAGAAATTGTTAAAAGAATACTCATTTTTAACAATGAAGCCATTTTTGTATGTTTATAATGTTGGGGAGGGGCAGTTGGTCTCTAAGCCGGAATTAAAAGGCATTCCTGAAGAGCAAATTATTGTTTTGTCGGCCGAAGTTGAGGCTGAGCTGGTTGGTTTAAATGTTGATGAAAGTAAAGAATTTTTGGCTGAATTGGGGATTAAGGAAAGCGGTTTGGATCAATTGATTAAAAAATCTTATAAGTTATTGAATTTAATTACTTATTTTACGTCCGGAGAGAAGGAAACTAAGGCTTGGACCGTAATTAATGGTTCCAGTGCGCCTCAGGCGGCCGGTAAAATCCATACTGATTTTGAAAAGGGCTTTATTCGCGCCGAAGTTATTTCTTGGAAGGATTTTGTTGATTGCGATGGGGAAGTGAAAGCTAAAGAAAAGGGATTGATTCGTTTGGAAGGAAAAGAATACATCGTTAATGATGGCGATGTAATGCATTTTCGTTTTAGCGTTTAATTTGTTTCAGGTGAAACTTTTATTTTTGTTTTTGAAAGACGAATATTTCGCGCCATAATTTTTGATTAGGGCGTTTATAGATTAAAGAATTGCGTTCTGTGTAAAGGTTTTTGTGTTTTCCAAGAACTTTGGCCTTTTTGAAATTATTATAAATCAAATTTTGAATATCAAATTTGATCAGTTGTTGTTTGTATAAAAAAATCGGAATGGTTAGAACCAAGATTCCTCCCGGCTTCATGACTTTGTAAATTTCTTGAAAAGCCCCCTTGTATATAACTTCCAGGAGCCGCTTGTTTTCGTTTAATTGCTCTTTGGACTCTTTTCCACTAAGTGCCGGACCGAGATGAGCTTCACTAATCACCTTATCAATATTGGCTTTTGTTAACATTGTGGATAACTTGTTCACATCAATTATTTGTAAATTTAAATTAATATCCACAGTCTTTAATAAATCGCTAACATAAGATAAATTTTCTTTACTGCGTTGAATTGCTTGGGGATCAATATCAGTTCCGTAAATGTGGATAAATCCACTGAAAACCGCTTGATTAAGAACCGTGCCAGAACCGCAGAAAGGATCCAGTATGTGTAAACTGTGGATATCTTCATCACTTTGGCGCGATAGGTTAATCATAGTTTGGGCAAGTTTTGGAGGAAGCATGCCGACCTTGGCTTCATAGGCCGGCCGACCATAATCAAGTTGGGAGTAAAGCTCAAAATCTTGAACACTTTGGCTTTGTCCGATAAAAATTGTTTCTTGGTTATAAATCAAATTTAAATCACAGCCATGTTCACCGAGTAACTTATTTTTTTTGATGATTACCGAGCTAAGGTTGCCTTCATTGGATTCAACAAAGCGTAAATGTTGATAATTGTTTTTGTTTTCTTTTTTCCAGGTTAGGGCCCATTTTTTCCAAAATCTTAATTGGTCGTTTTGGTTATTTTCGTTTTTATCAAAAACATTGATGCCAAAATGTAGTTGCGGGTGGTATGTGGATAAGGTTTTATGAATAAAATCAGCTAATTTTTGCTGATTTTTTTGTTCAAAAGAATTTAAAATGAGCCCGCATTTGATGCTTCCGCCAAGAATGTTTTGAATTTCCGGTAAATTAATTTCACTGGGGCTATCAATAATTAAAATAGGAGCTTCTTCCAGAGCCGTGGTGTATCGAATTTTAAAACTTTGCAGGACTGTATAAACTTCCACTGCCGCTAAATTGTAGTTATTGCCCAGAAGGAAAAAATATTGCACAGGTTTGATATTAAAAATAAATTTTTTATATTATCATTTATAATAATATTTTTCTGCCGGTTAGGCAAGTTTGTCGGATTTGATAAAATTTAAAAAATCCGCCATAATAATGGCAGTGTTTGGTGGGGTGGCTGAGAGGTTGAAGGCGCTGCTCTCGAAAAGCGGTATCGGTTTAAAACGCTGATCGCGGGTTCAAATCCCGCCCCCACCGCCAAGTTTATTTTATAATATGTCCCATAATACCATCATTATTAAAAACGCTGAGACACATAATTTAAAAAATGTGTCAGTGGAAATCCCCAAAAATAAGTTGGTGGTTTTTACGGGCGTTTCCGGTTCGGGTAAATCATCTTTAGTTTTTGATACCATTTACACGGAAGCGCAGCGCCAGCTGATTGAAACTTTTTCGTCGTTCGCCCGTGCCCGCATGCCCAAGCTTTCTCGTCCTCCGGTGGAGGAAATCAAAAATATTTCTACGGCAATTGTTATTGACCAAAAGAAGATGGGGGCAAATTTGCGTAGTACGGTCGGTACCGCTACAGAATTATCCACTTATTTGCGTTTATTGTTTTCTCGTTGCGGCGATAAATTTATCGGTCCGTCTTTTGTTTTTGGGTTTAATCATCCATTGGGAATGTGCCCTGATTGCAAGGGCTTGGGCAAACAAATTAAGGTGGATGTTGATTTATTGATTGATAAAGAAAAATCCATTCGTGAAGGGGCGATTACTCATCCTGATTATCGAGTGGAGGGTTGGCATTGGCGAGAATTTATGGCCATGAATTTATTTGATGTTGATAAAAATTTAAAAGATTTTACCGAGCAGGAATGGAAAGATTTTTTATATGCTAAAGCGATTCCGGTAACAAAGGCGCATGGTGCCGGCACTTATCAGAAAAATTTTGAGGGCGTGGCTCGAAAATTGGAAAGAACTTATGTTGATAAAGCAAAAAACGAATTATCAGAAGGGCGCAAAAACGCTTATGAAAAATATTTTGTTTATTCCGATTGTGATGCTTGCGGTGGTTCAAGAATTAATGAAACAGCACGGAGCGTGAAAATAAACGGAAAAAATATCGCCGAGTTATCATCTTGTGAGTTAATAGAGTTAGATCAATTTTTACTAACTGTAGAGGGGGAAATTGCCAAGCCGATTGTTAAAAAGATGCGCCAAATTTTGTCTCATTTAATTGACATTGGAGTGGGCTATTTATCATTAAATCGTCCGGTTGGTACTTTGTCCGGTGGGGAAAGTCAGCGGGTAAAGATGGCGCGTCAATTAGACTGTGATTTGGTGGATATGATGTATATAATGGATGAACCGTCAATCGGTTTGCATCCGCGCGACATAAATAAATTGATTGAAATTTTGCGGCAAATTAAAGAGAAGGGTAATAGTGTTTTTGTGGTTGAGCATGATCCGGCCCTGATTAAGGCGGCTGAGTATATTATTGATGTCGGGCCACGCGCCGGCAGTCGGGGCGGGGAAATTGTTTACGCCGGTGATTTGGCCGGTCTAAAAAATTCCAATGGGGTGACGGCTGAATATTTAAATCGGGAAGAGCAGGGTGTTTATCAACGTAAAGCATGGACTGATTATTTGGAAATCAAAAATGCTTCTTTGAATAATTTAAAGAACGTTTCCACAAAAATTCCTAAGGGGGTTTTGACTTGTGTCACCGGAGTGGCCGGTTCCGGCAAGAGTAGTTTAATCAATGATGTTTTTTTGAAAGAAAATCGTCAGGCGGTGATCATTGATCAGTCGCCTATTGGTAAATCATCCCGTTCCAATCCGGCGACCTACATTGGAATTTTTGATGATATTCGTAAGGAATTTGCCAAGAAAACCGGTTCTACCGCCGCTTTGTTCAGTTTTAATTCCAAGGGGGCCTGTCCGAAATGCAAGGGTTTGGGAACAATCAGTTATGAAATGAGTTTTATGGATGAGGTTAAAGTGATTTGTGATGAATGTAATGGTAAACGTTATACCGAGGCGGTGTTGGCCTTGAAATATCAAGATAAAAATATTGATGATATTTTGCATACCACGGTGCGTGATTTGTTGGGATTTTTTGAAACCAAAGAAATTAATCGAAAATTACAGATTTTGTGTGATGTTGGTTTGGAATATTTGGAATTGGGGCAACCTCTTAGCACCTTGTCGGGCGGCGAATGTCAAAGAATCAAGTTGGCTTCGGAATTGCATAAAAAAGGTAATATTTATGTAATGGATGAGCCGACGACCGGTTTACATATGGCTGATATTGAAAAACTGTTAATAATCGTCAAAAATTTGGTTAATAATGGCAATACGGTGGTGGTGATCGAGCATAATTTGGATGTTATCAAGCATGCCGATTGGATTATTGATTTGGGTCCGGAGGGCGGATCAAAAGGTGGTGAAATCCTTTTTGAGGGATTGCCGGAGGATTTGCTTAATTGCGAAAGAAGTTATACGGGGAAATATTTGAAGAAAATTTTAACTTAATCGGCATTTGTTTTTCTTATTTTTTAGTGTTAAAATTTTACTAGTAAATCAAAAATTTTAAAGGATAATTTTATGTCCAAATTTTTTAAAGCTTTAATTGTTTTGAGCTTTTTTATTTTGCCTTTGTCGGTGTCCGCCCACCAGCCACGCTTGGTCAATGATTCCACGATTGAAGTGCCTGCCCCGGAAGTATCCAAGGCTTACTATGCGGAATTAACCGGTGTGCCACATACTTATTATATTAACAGTGACAAGGAATTTAATTTGTATCTGAATTTATTGGTTCCCCAAAATAGTAATCCGGAGGGACGTTTTTCCGCCGCCTTGTATGATATGACCACTGATGAAGAATTATATTTTTTGGATGGAGAGAATTTTGAGTGGAAAGAATTTTTTGAACCATTTGGTTACGATACTTATTTGGAAGGTCCGGAATATAAAACCGTGATGCCGGCCGGACAATATCGGGTGGCGGTGTTTAATCAATTCAATCAAGGAAAATATGCTTTGGCAATCGGTGAACTGGAAAGTTTTGATTTCGCCGAAATCATGAATGTTTATAAATTGCTTCCGCAATTGAAAAAAGATTTTTTCAATGAAGTGCCGGCCAACTTTTTATTATCACCGTTCGGCGCAATTCAGGTTGTCTTCATTATTTTGGTGACAATGTTGTTTATGGTCTTGTTGCGATTAATTTTGAAAAGGATTGTAAAGAAATATCCCGGTTGGTTTGGTAAAACGTTATCCGGCCGAGCGCGTGGCTGGCGGGTTTTGGGATTTTTGGTGTTTTTCGTGTTAGGGGCGTTTTTCTGGAGTTTGTTGCTGTTCGTGGTGGCGGGCTTAATGTTGTATCAAGCGATTAGTGGTTGGTGTTTGGCTGTGCCTTTGTATTATCATTATTTTGGGAGCAGAAAATAAATCATCACATTTAATTTTATGAAAAAGATTAACGGTACTAATGATTTGAAAAAAATTTTAACCGAACATTTTTGTGAGGGGCGTGATTTGGCACAAGCAAAAAAGTTTATTTTGGATGAGTATGAAACGACCGAAGCTGAAATTGATAGTGTTGCCCAGCAGGCAGAGCAAGAAGCCTTGGAATTACATAAAGACAGTCAAGTCGATTCCCGATCGGTTTATATGGGTTTGTTGGGAGGTATGGTGGGGGCGTTGTTTTCGGCGTTGGTGTGGGCGGTGATCGTTGCATTAACTGATTATGAAATCGGTTATATGGCATTGGGGGTAGGTCTTTTTGTGGGATATTTGGTTTTGTGGTTTGCCGGTAAAAAGCGCTCTCGTGGCTTGCAAATTGTCGCGGCTGTTTGTGCCGCACTGTCGATTTTCTTGGCTCAATATTTGATTTTTTATTATTATTTTAATCAATTGGTTTTGGAAGGCGGCAGTGGCGTGGGGGTTTTGTTTAGTTTTAAGTGGCTGAATGTGGATTTATTTATGACTTTTATTAACTCCATCATGGAAATGGTTGATGGTTATACTTTGTTGTTTATGGCTTTGGCGGTGTTTATTGCCTGGTCGGTTCCGCGACCGTTTAAACTAAAGAAATAAAATATAGTTATGACAAAAACTTTTAAAATCATTTTGGTCTTGGTTGCTTTGGCGTTGTTGATTGGCGGGGCGGCCGCATTTTATTATTTGAATTTTAGGGGTGATAAAAATATTGTCACTGATAATTCCGGGACGACTGATTTGCCGGATAATAAAATGTTGATTGTGAAGGATCAAAAGATTGAGGAAAAAGAAGGTGATTGGGACATTGAGATTACTTACCCGACGTTCGATGGTAAGGATAATTTGAATTCGTTGATTGAAAATTTTGTGACCGATTACGTTGCCAATTTCAAAGAATCGGCCAATTCCTATGAGTCGGCAATGGACGATTTGGCGGAAGACGGTGAAGTTTTTCCGATTACTTATTATTTGCATGCTCGTTATGATAAAGGGCGTTTTGATGAAAATTATGTCAGTTTTGTTTTAGCCTTTGAATATTATAGCGGCGGTGCGCATGGTGGTCGCGAGTATTATGGTTTTGCCTATGATTTGCAAAATGACAAAGAAATGAAGTTGTCTGATTTGTTTGTTGACCGCCCCAATTATCTTAATGATATTTCCCAATTTTGTTTTGATGATTTAAGAAAACAAATTCAGGAAAAAACCGGCGATGATTATATGGATGAAGAATGGTTAAAAGATGGCGTGTCGCCGGAAGCTGAAAATTTCCAAGCTTTTATTTTTGATGAAGATAGTATCACTTTTTATTTTCCGCCATACCAAGTGGCGGCTTATGCTTTAGGTGATTTTACAGTGGAGTTTCCTTGGATTAATAATTTGGGTGGGCAAGGCGAGTGGACCGGTTTGGCCAATCCCGCTTCTTTAAATTGTCAGGATAAGGGCGGGCAAATTATGATGAAAGAAAATGCTTTGGGGCAGTATGGAGTTTGTTTATTTGAGGATAATAGACAATGTGAAGAATGGTCTCTGTTTTACGGTTATTGTCCGGAAGGTGGTGTGAAGGTGACCGGTTTTGATTATGAATCGGAAATTTATTGCGCCATTTTGGGTGGGCAAACGACGGCCGGTGGCAGTGTTTGTACATTTGCCAATGGTAAGACTTGTTTGCTTGATGATTTGTATCAAGGACGCTGCGATCGAAATTTATTATCAGCTGATGATGAATTGAATCTTTATACTTTTGTGGAAAATAATTTGGCGCAGCTTTCTCCCGAGCCGGCGGTATTGGGCGGTAAATTTTATATTACCAAGTTGGACGTTTTGAGTTTAAATTATGGGGAAGTGGAATATGAAGACGGTCACATCGCTTTGAAGGCCGGTTTCAATTTTACGGTTAATTCCGATGGGGTAAAAATCAGTGATTTCCATATTATCAAATAATAATTACGCGTATGAAAAATTTGAAAATTATCGCTCTTCTGATGTTGGTGGTGGCGGTTTCTTATTTTTTGTTCATGGTTAGCGGTAAGAAAGGGGCGGAGGAAAATTTACCAGACGAAACAGCGGTGGTGGAAAGTACCACTAACTCCGTGGAGGAAGGTGACGATGTTCAGTCGAGCGAAGTCGTGGATGTGGAAAAAAGTTTTGCTTCGTGGGTGGTGGATGGCGTGACTTATAAAAGTTTGGGAGTGCAAACCGTTCAGCATTTGCCGAAAAGTGTTAACTATCCGGATGACGGCGAAACCTTGTTGATTTTTGGTGATTATCAAAACGGAACGATGTCTGTCACGTTTCCGGGAAAGCGCGTGGAAAAGTTTATTGGTATGAAAGCCCGCGAGCCATATTTTGAGCCGATGTTGCATTATGGTTTTTATAAAGATGATAAATCTTGGAGTTATACCAATACCGTTGATATCACCGGTGATGCGATTGAAGTCAACATTACTCGTTTTGATGAGCAATTCATTGAGGGAACCTTTTCCGGTATTTTGACAAATTTGGAACCGGATGGCTATCATTATGAAAACAAAATTAACGTGACCGATGGTGTTTTTAAGGTGGATTTAAGTACCCATCCTTTAAAAGAAATTCAATATTAATTTAAATAAAAATTTTTATGACGGAAAATTTGCAAATTGATTTGAAGGACAGCGACAAACGATCTTTTATCAACCGTGCGTGGTGGCCTTTCTTGGCGATGCTTTTGTTTGCGGTGGTTTATTATTTGGTTTATTGGTTTATTGAGCCGGCGCCGGAAGATATAGACAGCGAGAAAATTTTAAATGTGTTTGAAAATTATGGACAATATTTTGGTTTTGCTTTGGCGATTTTATCATTATTATTGTGGTATGTTTTATACGGTATAAAATCCTTGTTGCGTTTGGGAAAATATTCATTGGCGAATCCTGTGACTTACCTGTTGGGCGTGGGTTTGTGGGGGATTTTGTCATATCAAATTTATTTTAATGAACCGCGTTTTACCAACATCGGACGAGCGATTATTGATTATGTGGCGCAGCCGTTATGGTACACTTGCGTGGTTTTGGCGATTATCGGCGGCGTGTGGTTTGTCGGGAATGTGTTATATCTTATTTTTAAAAAAAATAAATAATCATCAATTATGAATAAATTCAGATTTTTATCTTTTTTCTTGATTGCCGGCGCACCAATATTTTTGGGTGGTTGTTTGGGGGATATTCAAGGTTGGGCTTGTTTATTTTTTGATGATCCTGATCATTGTTATCAATCTTCGGCGGTGCAGGATGGTGATCCGGCCGGTTGTGAAAAAATTAAGGGCGAAGGTTTTGAAGGTTCCAATCCGCCAAAAGATAAGTGTTATTTGCAAATTGCCACCAACACCGGCGATTTGTCGGTTTGTGATAAAATTGAAGGTGGCTTGATGTCTTATACCAAAGAAGAATGTATTTTGGAAACTTCCATTGAAAATGAATTACCGGAGGGATGTGCCAAGTTAAGTGGTAGTGATAAAGATAGCTGTATCGCATCAGTCGGACCGAAAATTACCGCCGATAAAGTGATGGAGGTGGATGCACAAATCAAAATTTTACAAGAAGAATTAAAAAATGGTTCTGATCCGGGATTGGAAAGTCAGTTAAAAGGTTTGGAAGACAAGCGTAATTCACTGCTTGGTGTAATGACTGATGAAAATAAGCGGTCTTATGAGTTTTTAACCGATCCAACCAATCGTCAAATTTCTGATGATTATATTGATGGCAAAATTGATGAAAGTACCAAAGATCAATTATTGGATTTGAATGCAAAACTGAAAGACAAGGGAGTGAAATTAACCGATGAACAATATAATTCCGTTAAAGAATACATAAAATA
Source organism: Patescibacteria group bacterium (assembly GCA_036769805.1). Lineage (GTDB taxonomy): Bacteria > Patescibacteriota > Patescibacteriia > DYGC01 > DYGC01 > DYGC01. The sequence goes on along the minus strand of DAIPKK010000002.1, from coordinate 15,358 downwards.
TCTCAATGATCCGACTAATGATATTGAAAATATGGATCCAAAAGATATTTTGAAAGATCGTTGGAATGAGAAGTTGGGTAATGCTTTTGAAAAAGTAAAATTTTGGAAGTCTAATTCGACAGATAAGGAAAAAGCATTGGATGAGCAATTGCGTTTCTATGAGAGAATGTTGGAGCGCCAAGAAGCGATTAATCAAGGCTTGAGTGAAGTAGAGCAGGATTTCAATCGTGATATGGGAATTGTTGGTGGGGGCGTCGCCGATTATGCCGGTAACAAAATTCAGGATTATGTAATTGAGTCAATTTTTGGTAAAGCGACCGGTAAAGCAGCCGGAATTACGACTGCGGTAGTTGGTGAAGCATTGGATGTTGTTAAAGCCGAAGCAAAGTCCGCTGAGTTTCGTGGTTTGGTGCGCGCTTATAATATGGGTATGGAAGAGGAATTGGCGAAGGCCGGAGGTGATGTGGAAAAAGCCCATGCCGCCGTCACCGCCAATTTAATGAAAGATCCTTATACCTATGAAGATTCTCATACTTTTGCCCAATATGGTAATCTGATTGAAAATAAAGATTGTGATGGTTCCAATCCGCATTGTCTGAACAAGGAAGTTTTTTGGAAATCCATGAAGAAGTCCTATACCTATCAGCATTCAAAATAATAAGTGATTTGCAGGTGAAAACGTTATTTATAAAAAAATCGTCCTACGCAGTGAGTGCGTGGGGCGATTTTTCATTTGACAAAATATTTTTATAGTATTAATATATAGATAGGTGTCTATATATTAATATGTTAAAATTATGGATTTAATCTTTAAAGCGCTGTCTGATCCCAATCGTCGAAAAATTTTAGACTTGCTACGGAAAAAGGACATGTCCGTTTCCGAGTTGCAGTCACATTTTAATTTTACCCAAGCGTCGCTTTCTCATCATTTGGATATTCTAAAGCGAGCGCAACTGTTGACGGTCGAGCGACAGGGGCAATTTATGATTTATTCCTTGAATTTATCGGTCTTTGAAAGTGTTGTTAAATTTTTATTTAATTTTTTTAAAGAATAATTTTATAATTTTATGAAAAAATGGTTTTACATTAAATTGGTTTTGTTCATTTTGTTGTTGGGGGGAAGTTTGTTGGTTTGGCAGTATTTGCCCGAGCAGGTACCATCTCATTGGAATTTTGAAGGCGTGCCTGATCGTTATTGGCCGAGAATTTATTCGGTGTTTTTTGCTCCGGGGATTTATTTGGCAATGTGGATTTTATTCTCCTTTTTGCCAAAACTTGACCCCAAAAAGGAAAAATATCAATTGTTTGTTGACGCCTGGAATATTTTACAGATGGTCTTTTTAGTGTTTTTTGTTTATTTGCAGGCGATTATGTTTGCTTATATTTTAATGCCGGGGTTGGATTTTACCAAGATGATTTTGATTGGTTTGGGAATCATGTTTGTTTTGATTGGAAATTACATGGGAAAAATTAAGCAAAATTATTTTATTGGAGTGAAAACACCTTGGGCGCTGAATGATGTTGATAATTGGAATCAAACGCAGCGCGTGGGCGGCTGGATGTTCGTGATTGCCGGTTTGGTTTTTTTATTGGAGGCTTTTTGGCAATGGCAAATTGTTGCCGCTACGCTGAGTTTGGTGATTTTGATGGTGTTTGTGCCGTTTGTTTATTCTTATTATCTTTATCGTCGTAGTGGAAAATAAGTTTTTTCTGAATAAAAATCGTCTCATCGTTTGGGGCGATTTTTTATTGTTGTTTTTTGTTTCCCCTTGTGGTATTTTATCTATGCGTTTTCACGCAAAGGAGGGTGTCATGACCGACAAAAATTTGGGTAAGGATTCGGTGACAGAATTGGTTTTTGCGATGGGGAACCAAAATGGTGAACGGAAGTTTTTTGGTGTCCCCTTGTCTGAAGAAGATTTACGGGTGACGACGATGGAGCTTCCGTCTATGGATGCGAATTTGTTCGTGAGCATGGAGAAGCGTGTCGCCCAAACCGGTGTTTTTGTAGATGATGCTTACTGTCCCCGAAAGGACGGTCGGCGTCCCACCGAACGTATTCCTGATGAAGTTCGGGAAAAGCTGTTGGCTGATCTCAATCGGCTGACGGACTGATCATTTTTTCATGAGTGCAAGCCGCACTCTTTTTTATTTGTGATTTTTTTTCTTTTTGGTTAAAATAACATTAAGCTTTAATTTTTTAATAATAAATTATGTTGCAAAAATTATACTCTTGGAATGTGAATGGGATTCGCGCGGTGGAGAAGAAGGGTTTTGTGGAGTGGTTGTTGGGGGCGCAGCCGGATATTATTGGTTTACAAGAAACCAAGGCCCATCCTGAGCAGCTTAGTGAAAAATTATTAAATGTTCCCGGATATCATGTTTATTATTCCAAGCCGGATAAGAAGGGTTATAGTGGCGTTGCTTTATATAGTAAGATTGAGCCATTGAAGGTTACTTTTGGTTTTGGTAAGCAAAAATTTGATACTGAGGGGCGGGTAATTATGGCCGAATACGAAAATTTTATTTTGTTCAATATTTATTTTCCAAATGGACAGATGTCCGATGAGCGTTTGGCTTATAAGATGGAATTTTATGATCATTTTTTGGAAATTGTTGAACGTTTGCGTAAAGACGGCAAAAATATCATTGTGTGCGGCGATGTTAACACTGCGCACAAGGAGATTGATTTGGCACATCCCAAAGAAAATTCAAAAATATCCGGGTTTTTACCTGAAGAGCGTGCTTGGATTGATAAATTTATCGATCACGGATACGTTGATACTTTTAGGGAGTTTAACAAAGCGCCTGCCCAATACACGTGGTGGTCGGTGCGGACGCGAGCGCGCGAGCGCAACGTGGGTTGGCGCATTGATTATTTTTTTGTGAATAAATCTTTTATGAAGTTCGTTAAAAATTCCTATATTTTGCCTGGGGTTGAGGGCTCTGATCATTGCCCGATCGCGTTGGAGATTGAAGTCTAAGAACATATTATTTGTTTATGGATAAGAATTTAGACAAGAAAATTTTGGCTGAATTGCGCAACGCCGCTAGCCCCGCGCAAGCGAAAAATCTCGCTCGTTTTTTCAAAACCGGAAAAGGTGAATATGGGGAAGGCGACTTGTTTCTGGGGGTTACTGTTCCCCAACAACGCGCGATTGTGAAAAAATATTGGAAGGACATCGGTTTGTTGGATTTGCAGAATTTAATCAGCAGTAAATTTCACGAAGCGCGGCTGACGGCGCTTTTGATTTTGGTGGAGCAGTACCAAAAAGCCGATGATTTGTCCAAGTTGGCAATTTACAATTTTTATTGGCATAATGTTGAATTTATTAATAATTGGGATTTGGTGGATTTGAGCGCCCCGAAAATAGTCGGTGACTTTTTATTGCGCCAGAAGGATGCGAAAAAGTTTTTGCGCGTGTGGTTGAAATCCAAAAATTTGTGGATTCGTCGGATTGCAGTGTTGGCGACCTTTACTTGTTTGCGCGTCGGTCGCGGTGATGAAACATTTTTTGTGGCCAAAACATTGTTGCATGATAAGCATGATTTGATCCATAAGGCGGTTGGTTGGATGTTGCGTGAGCTTGGTAAGCGCGTCAGTGAGAAAAGTCTTACCGAATTTTTGGATAATAATGCAAAACAAATGCCGCGCGTGATGCTTCGTTACGCTATTGAAAAATTGACGGACAAACAACGAAAATTTTATTTAACTCTCAAATAGTTGGTTTTTATCAGCGTTTTTATTGGTTATTTCTTGATTTTACATTTTTGTTTTATTGTTTATAATATAAAAAATAAATAAAATTTTTATGACTTACCAATACGATGTTGATTTCGATAACGACGCCGAGCCGGAGTCTGATTTTATGTCAGATAAATCTTTTAATTTAAAAGGGGGCGGGGCGAGTGACAAAGCGGGCGATGATTTTGTGCCTACTCATAATATTATTATTGATTTTTGTTTAAAAGGGGAACAGAAGGGGGAGAAAATTATAATTGACGGACGGGTTTTTTATTCGGCTAATTTAAAGGGCTTGGTACCAAGTGGAAATCATAACATCGGGCCAATGACAACCGATTTCAGTGAGGATTACGATGAGTCTTATGAGGAGGATGACAATGATTTGGAGAGTCAGGCCACGGTGGTCGCCTATTTGGATGATTTACAGGCCCGTAAAGTCGAAAGCGGTCGTACTGTTTGGAAATTAAATGACAATTCGGTTTTGCGGGTAATTAAAGATGAGGATTGTTTGATGTTTGACTTTAGTGATTTATTCAATGAATCCAATTTGCCGGAAACATTGAGAAAGTTTGTGCCGAGCGATGAAATTATGTTTGATAATTTATCCATTGACCTTGAGAGTTTGGATGATGAATTGGAATTTGAGTGGGAGGAAAAAGACAAAGGCATCAGGATTACCGGGTGGCTTAAGGTGGAAGAAATTTAAACGGAAAAAGATTTGCATAATTTATTGTCAGTATAGTATCGGGCACAGGGAAAAATCTCTGTGCCTGATTTTTTATACGAATAGACCTCATCTTTTCCGATTATCAAATGATCGACGAGCGCGATGTTTAGCAATTCGCAAATCTTTTTGATATATTTGGTAAAAATGTGGTCAGTGGAACTGGGACAGCTTTGGCCGGAGGGGTGATTGTGAACCAGAATAATACCTTTGGCTTTGTCTGTGAGCGCGGGGAGAATCACGTCGCGGGGGTGAATCAAATCGATGTTGGCCCCGCCACTTTTTAGATGGTGACAGTCAATTATTTCCAGCCCGGCGTTTACGGTAATCAGGTAAAGCTTTTCTCCTCCTTCATTTTGGAGAAAATTTAGGTAATCTAAGACAATTTCCGGAGAATCGATCCGAAGTCTTTGGCTTTTACTCATTTCATTTTTCTTATTTTTTTATATTATAGCATATGGACCATAAATCTAGCATAAACTTTTCACGATTTATCCACAGTTTTAGGGTTGCTTTTTTCTGACTTTGTCATTAAAATTGAGCTAAGGATATTTAATATGGGTAATCGCAAATCGCCCCGGCGATTTGAGGAAAGTCCGAACTCCCGGTTTCCTTTGGGAAGCTGACAAAACCGCAGGATAACGTCCTGGCGATCCGAGTATAATACATAACACTCGGCGACGGAAAGTGCCACAGAGACAATACTAACCGTTTCGGCGGTGAAAGGTGAAAAGTGAAAAGAGGTCGCAAGGCTACTTTTCTTTCTTCATGGCAACATGAATGAACGGCAAACCCCGGTTGGAGCAAGAGCAAGCCTAGCACTTCGGTGCTAGAGACAGGTAGCTCGCTTGATCGTAAAAGTGATTTTACGACTAGATAGATGATTGCCACCGCTTTCGGGCGGGACAGAATTCGGCTTATATTATTGAATATTCTTTAAATACTTAAACATATATATGCGGTATAGCAAAGTTGACTTGTTTTTGTTGGCTTTATTGTTGCCTTTGGATTTTACGATGATTGTTTTGGGTGGACTATTTGCTTATTATTTGCGGTTTCATCAATTTGTTTTGAATTGGCGTCCGGCCTTGTTTTCCATTGATTTGTTTTCATATTTTAAAGCGATTTTGTTGGTGGCGGGCATCGGCGTCGTTTTGTTGGCTTTAAATGGATTATATGGAAGTAATCGCCGTCCGTTTTATAAGGATTTTGCTAAAATTTTATTCGCGACCGCCGCGACTTTAATGGTGGCGTTGTTGTATTTATTTTTTATTAAAGAAAATTTTGCCTCGCGTTTTATCGTATTGTTCACTTGGGTAGGCAGTACGATTTTTTTGATTATCGGACGTTTGGCGATCTTGTTTATTCGGCAATATTTGTATAAAAAAGATTTTGCGTTAAAGCATATTGTGGTGGTCGGTAATGATTCCATTAGTCGGCAAATGATTGATTGGTTGGGGCAGCAGCAAAAATATTTGGGTTATCGGGTGGTGAAAGTTTTGAGTACCCCGGAAACTTTATTTGTTGATTTATATCAAACTTTGGATGCCAATCCGCATGTTAAAGAAGTGTGGCAGTGTGATCAGAGTTTTTCGCGTCAAACCAGTGTTAAGTTGATTGATGTGTGTATTAAATATCATTTGGTTTTCAAATATGTCAGTGGCAGTTTTGAAAGTCGTGTCACCAATATTGATGTTAACGTCATTAACGGGATTCCTTTGGTTGAATTAAAGCGGACATCTTTGGAGGGTTGGGGGCGGATTGTTAAACGTTTTGTGGATATTTTGGGAGCATTAGTCGGAGTTATTTTATTCAGCCCGGTTATGATTATCACGGCGCTTGCCATTAAGTGGAACAGTAAGGGGCCAATTTTGGCGGATATTCCGGAGCGCGCCGGACAGTATGGAAAACCGTTTAGATTTTTGAAATTTCGTTCCATGTACGTGGGGGCGCATAAAGATCAAGCAAAATTGCAAAGCGAACGTGACGGTTTATTTAAATTGGATAAAGATCCGCGCATTACCAGAGTCGGTGCGTTTATTCGTAAGTGGAGTATTGATGAGTTACCTCAATTTTTTAATGTTTTAATCGGTAATATGAGCTTGGTTGGACCGCGACCGCATTTTACTTATGAATATGAGGAACAACACAAACGAGTTTTGGCGATGAAGCCGGGAATTACCGGTATGGGGCAGGTGAGTGGACGTTCGGATTTGAGCTTTGATGATGAAGTTAAGCTGGATTTATATTATATGGAGCATTGGACGATTTGGCTTGATTTGTGGATTATTTTAAAAACCCCTTTTGCGATTTTGCGAAATCGTAAGGCCAGTTAAAATCAAAATTTATGAAAATCGCTTTAGTTCATGATTTTTTAACGCAAAACGGTGGCGCCGAAAAGGTGTTACTGGCTTTTAAAAAAGCTTATCCTGAAGCCCCGATTTACGTGTTGTTTGCCGATAAACAAAAATTCGCCAATACTTTTTCTCCTTCTGATATTAAAGAGTCTTTTTTGGCAAAGATGCCTCTGATTTTGAGTAAGTATCGTTATTATTTATCAATGATGCCTTCGGCGATTGAATCGTTGAATTTAAATGATTACGATGTTGTTTTGTCCAGTGTCAGCGCTTTTGCCAAAGGTGTGATTACTAAACCGGAAACAGTGCATGTCAGCTATTGTCATACACCGACCAGGTATTTATGGTCTGATTCTCATGAGTATGTGGAAAATTTAAAGATGCCGGGATTTATGAAAAGAATATTGGAATTGCAATTGAATAAATTAAGAGTTTGGGATAAGTTGGCAGCCGAGCGCGTGGATTATTTTGTTGCCAATTCGCACATTGTGAAAGATCGGATTGCCAAGTATTACAATCGTCCCAGTACGGTGATTTATCCACCGGTGGAAACGAATAAGTTTTATATTACCGATAAGCCGGGCGCTTATTATTTGGCCGGCGGGCGTTTGGTTCCATACAAACGTTTTGATTTAATCATTGATGCGTTTAACCGTCTGGCATTGCCGTTGGTGATTTATGGTGATGGTCCGGAATATGAAAATTTGCGAAAGCGCGCCAAATCAAATATCAGATTTGTCACCGGTCAATTGAGTGATGCGGATTTAACACGTTTATATAGTGAAGCGATTGCTTATATTCAACCACAGTTGGAAGATTTTGGAATCACCGCGGTGGAGAGCATGGCCAGCGGTCGTCCGGTAATCGCTTATGCCAAGGGTGGTTCTTTGGAAACCGTGAAAGAAGGCGTCAGTGGGACATTTTTTAAACATCAAGATTGGGCCGATTTGGTGGACGCGGTAATGCGTTTCCGTCCGGAGGATTATGATGCGCAGACCATTAAACAATATGCCGAAAGATTTAGCGTGGAAAATTTTAAAACGCAAATCAGTAATTTTGTGAATGAAAAACACCAAGAAAAAAAGGACGCCATTGCCAACCAACAAATACAAATGAAATTATAATTTTTTATGAATATTGTCATTGATGTTCGTTGTCTTAACGAATATCCCTTGACCGGCGTGCCTACTTACGCCATCGCCGTACTCAATAATCTTTTTTCATTGGACAAAACCAATAATTATTTGTTGTTTAACAATACTTATTATTCGGAGAATGAAAATCTTAAATTTTTGATTGCTCAGTGGACGAAAAATCAAAATGTTCGTTATTTTAATTTGCATTGGCCCAATAAGATTTTAAATTTTTTATTAAAATTCAAGTTGGTTTGTTTGGATAAAATTTTAAGCCGGCGAAATATCATTGAAAAGATTGATTGTTGGTGGTCACCCAATATGAATTATTTGAATTTATCATCAAACATAAAATTATTGTTAACGGTTCACGATTTATCTTTTCATTTGTTTCCTGACTTTTACAGTTTCAAAGAACGTTTGTGGCATTGGGGAATTGGTTATAAAAAATTATTTCAACGCGCCAACCGTTTATTGAGTGTTTCCCAGTCAACCGCTCATGATTTGCAAAGCTTGGGTATTCCGGTGGAAAAAATAAAAGTTTTACCTTTGGGGGTTGAGACATCCGTATTTTATAAAATCGTTGACGAAAATAAGCTCAGTGATTTTAAACAGAAATATAATTTGCCGGAAAGATTTTTTATTTTTGTGGCTACTTTGGGGGCGAGAAAAAACTTAAAATTATTGATTGAGGCATGGTTGGGTTTACCGGCCACCGCCCGCCGCGCCTGCCGATTATTGTTAATCGGTAAGAAAACCGCTTATTGGGAAACGTTGTCGCGGGATCGCTGGGGCGGGGGGCGTCGGAATTACGATCAGTTATGGGGGGACGTGGGTATCAGAATTTTTAGTGATGCCACGCCCGGTGATTTGCCATATTTTTACAATCTGGCTGAAGTGTTGGTTTACCCATCTTGTTATGAGGGTTTTGGTTTGCCGCCGTTGGAAGCTTTGGCCTGTGCTTGTCCGGTAATTGTCGGTGGAAATTCCGCCTTATTGGAAAATTTTTCCGAAGCAATAACGATTGATGTTGATAATCCCGATGAATTGCAAGACCTTTTATTTGCTTTTGTACATGGTAAAATAAACAAAGAGTTGGCCTTTCCCAAGTCATTTAATGTTGAAAAATATTCTTGGAAAAATTACGCGGAAAACTTATTAAATTTAATGGAATCATTATGAGAATCGGCATTGATGCTAGAATGTATGGCAAAATTGCGCGGGGGATTGGGCGTTATATTGAAGAAATGATTAAGAATTTGGAAAAAGTTGATCAAGAAAATGATTATTTTATTTTTTTAGGTTTGGAAAATATTGATGATTATCGTCCAGCCAACCCACGTTTTACCAAGGTTTTAGCGCCTTGGCATTGGTATGGCTTGAAGGAGCAAATATTTTTTCCGCGACTGTTAAATTCTTATAAGCTTGATTTGGTTCATTTCCCGCATTTTAATGTTCCTTATTTTTATCATCGCCCCTATGTCGTGACCATTCATGATTTGATTTTGTGGTTTGATACACAAAAGCGCGCCACCACGCTTGGTCCTTTGAAATACGCATTGAAGAAATTCTCCTATAAAGTGATTTTAAAGAATGCCGTGAAGCGCGCGAAAAATATCATTGTCCCCAGTAATTACACTAAGCAAGATTTGGTGAAAATTTTCCCTTGGTCAGAAAACAAAATCACTACTGTTTACGAGGGTTTGGGAGTCCCAACTCCCGCTTGCGTAACAGATGACAAAGAAATGAAAATCCGCTATAATATAACAAAGCCGTATTTGATGTACGTTGGCAGTGCTTATCCGCATAAGAACTTGGAATTTTTGATTAAGAATTGGAAAAAAGTGGTGGAAAAATATGACTACCAATTATTGTTGGCGGTGGAAAAAGATTTTTTTCGTGAGCAATTGGAAAAAATGGTTTCCGATTTGGGTTTGTCAGAGCAAGTGATTTTTACCGGTTTTATGCTCCCCGATGAATTGGCGTGTTTGTATCATTATGCGGAAGCTTTTATTTTCCCATCTCGTTATGAGGGTTTTGGCTTGCCACCGTTGGAAGCTTTAAAGCAACATTGTCCGGTCTTGGCTTTAAACCGTACTTGCGTACCGGAAGTTTTGCAAGATAAAGCGGTTTACTTTGAAGAAAATTTTGAATCATTATTGGCGGCCTTGGATAAACTTCCTGAGGCGCGGGCCAAATTGGAAAATATTGATGAATGGTTGGCGCGATATTCTTGGACTAAAATGGCAGAGGATATATTAAAAATTTATCAAAAATAAAGTTTGATGCGGTTCCACAAAAACAAAAAAAACAAAACAAAATCGGTCTATTCGGAGGAGCAGGTAATCGGTTTTAATGATTTGGCGCAAAAATACCAGAAAAAACTGGATCTTTTGTTGTCTAAGGATGTTGGTATCAGACAAGTCAATGAAGTTTTGGATGATTACAATGAGCAGGTGGAGAAGTTGTTTTTGGTGGACGATGACTCACAGGAACATCGAATTATTGCTTTGAATAAAGGTAAAAAGTTGTCGCCTTATGTTTTGGATTTGTCATCAATTTCCAGATTAAAAGGCGCGGCCGCTGATCGTGATTGGCGTGATTATAAAAAGCGTGAGGAAAAAGTTTTGAAATTGGAAAAAGATTTGCGCGCCGTAAAAGTGGCTCGTCGTAAGAAATCGGCATCCGGTGTCAAACCGTTAATTCGAGAATTGGGTCCGAAAGCCGAAGAAAAAGCCAAAAAAGAGCAAGCAAAGTTTGAAGCTGAGCAATATGTGGTTTACAGTTCCTGGCGTTATCGTTGGTTAAAGTTTTATGGAACATTGAATGTTGCGGTTAAAGCGATTGCCTTGTTGTTGTTATTTATATTTTCTTTGGTAATTTTGTTTTTGGTGAATTTGCAGGATATTTCCAAGGCGGCCGCTTTGGGACAAGAGGGCATTTATAATTTGGATAGCATAAAAGAAGATTTGTTATCTCAGGATTGGCAAAGCGTGGAATATAAATTGCGTGTCAGTGGGCGATCTTTCATTCAGGCGCATGCTCGTTTGCAAGAAGTCAATCCAATCAGTTTGTTGGTTATAAAAATCATTCCGTCGGTCAATCAGAAATATCAAGCGGTGGATAATTTGTTAAATGCCGCCGTTAATTTGGATTTGGCGGGAATTCGTTTTGTGGAATTGATTCGTACGGTTTTCACCAAGCAAGGCGATCGAAGTATGGATTTGTTGGTGAAAGACTATCTGGATAATTTATCCGCCATTGCTGTTTTGGTGGAGCAGGGTAATAATTATTTACAATCGATTAAAGTCACTGATATTCCGGAATATGCCGGTCAAATTAAACAGCTGCAAATGTATGTGCCGTTATTGGTGCAAATCAATCGTCAACTTTTGGATAATCGCGTGGCGGTTTTAGATGCTTTGGGACATGAGCACCAACGTCGTTATTTGGTGGTTTTCCAAAACAATAAAGAATTACGCCCGACCGGTGGTTTTATGGGGAGTATGGCGATTGTTGATATTGATCGCGGGGCCATTAAAAAAATTGAAGTTCCCGGCGGTGGCCTTTATGATTATAAAGGTGGTTTAAATGAATATATTGCGCCTCCGGAACCGTTGCAGGTTTTGCAGGATCGCTGGTATTTTCATGACAGTAATTGGTTTAGTGATTTTCCGAGCGCCGCTAAAAAGATTTTATGGTTTTTTGAGACCAGTGGCGGTTCCAGTGTGGATGGTTTAATTACCGTTAATTTTTCCGTCTTGGAAGATTTGTTGCATAATTTAGGAGAAATCAAATTGGAATTGGATGGTAAGGTTTTGGACGCTTCCAATGTTTGGTATGAATTGCAAAAAGCGGTGGAGCTTGATTATGATAAAGCAGAAAATAAACCGAAACAGATTGTCGGTGATTTGTTGTTTCAGTTGCAGGAAAAATTGTTGGCCGGTGATGTCGCTTTAAAAGAAACTTTTTTCAAAGTGATTTTAAAAAATCTTTGGCATAAGGAAATTTTGCTTTATTCCAATAATGAAAAAATCGAAAATTTGATTCGTGCTTATAATTTCGGCGGTGAAATTTTACAAAACGATAAATCCAATTATTTACTGGTGGTTAATGCCAATTTGGGAGGGAATAAGAGTGACGCGGTAGTACGCCAACACATTGACCATCAAACGGTTATTGAAAAAGACGGATCTATTGTTTGTTCATTGAATATTCAACGCAAAAATACCGCCCAGGCCAATCAAGCATTTTTGACAGGACCGAACACTGTTTACATGCAAATTTATGTTCCTCAGGGCAGTGAGTTGTTGAGTGCTTATGGTTTCACCGGGATGGCTGAGGAAAAATACAAAACGATTGAAAATTATACGGAAACCGATAAGGACTTGGCGGATTTATATGCTACTTCCCAAAATAATGAATTTGGTATGAATATTCATGATGAATTTGGTAAAACGGTTTTTGCCAATTGGGTGTCGGTTGATCCGGGGAAAGAAGCCAATCTTAATTTGATTTATCGCTTGCCTTTTACTTTGTATGATTTGGCGATTGCGCGTGGTTCTTACGCCTACAGTTTATTGGTACAAAAGCAATCAGGGGATATTTATACTGATATTGAGCATAGTTTTGTTTTGCCTGATCAGTGGTCGGTAAGCGATGCTTATCCGTTGAATGCGCAAAACGGCTATGCCGGAACGTTAACTAATGATTATCAAATGGATTTTATAATTGCCGATAAATAAAGATGTTTTATGGGGAAAAAGCGAAAGAAAAAAGTGCATCATCCGGTGGAGGAAGTTCATCAAGAGAATCGTCCGATGGAAAAAATCAAAGTTGATAAGGAAAAAGAAGAGGAGCAAACTGAATTATTGGAAAAAATTTACGCCGTTAAAATTAATGATGAATTTAGCACTGATGATTTAACTAAATTTTATCACCGCAAACGCACTTGGTGGATGTTGGCTTTGCGTTATTTTTTAATTTTGGCTGCGTTTGTGGGGGTTGGTTTGGTGGCCGGTTATTTTTATTTTACTTATGGCGGGCGTTTTACCGGTAGCGAGGTGGCGGTTAGTATTAGCGGAAACAATACGGTCGTGGCCGGAGAAACCGTCAATTATGAAATTACTTATCATAATCAAGAAAATGCCAAATTGAAAAATTTAAAAATGATTGTCAATTATCCGGATAATTTTGTTCTGCTATCAAGTGAACCGGCGGCGGTTGATGGTTCGCTAAACACTTGGAATTTACCGGATTTGGGGCCGAACAGTAATGGAAAATTGCTTTTGACCGGTTATTTCACCAACGATGCCAGTGTTTCCGATAATATCTATCGTTTTTTTGATGCGGATTTTTATTATAATTCCGAGAATTTTAATTCTTTGTTTAACGCCTCCGCTCAATCTCAGGTGGTGATTCGTCAGCCGGCTGTTTTGTTTAATATGGAAAGTTTGGGGAATTGGCAAGCCAATCAAAACTCTACCATTGTTTTTAATTATGAAAACCAAGAAGAATCTAATTTGAATGGTTTGGTGGTGAAGGCTAATTTGCCGAATAATTTTGTTTTGGTATCTTCTCAGCCGGAATTGACTGATAAAAAACCCCACGATGATTTTTATGAGGCATTTTGGAAAATTGATGAACTATTAGGAAAAACCACCCAGTATGTTTTATTGGACGGATATTTTAAGGACGCGCCGGCCGATCAAGCGGAAGTGCAAATTTATGGAGAATTATTTATGGGCGAAGATGATAAAAAAACGATTTTAGCTGATGACAAAGTGTTGTTATCGGTTGAGGGCAAAGCGGTTTCTTTAGGATTAAAGGTGCTTGATCAGGTTGGGACGCAATCATTGTCCGATCAAAATCAAGTGGTTTATAAAATTTCTTATTCCAATCAAAGTGGCGTTGATTTTAAAAACGTGGAGTTGGAATTGTTTGTGGATGATTTCATTAGCAAAGATCCGTTGTTGCATATTTTAAATTGGAATCGGGTGGCTGATGAACATGATGGTTCGGTTCATCGGACCGATCCGGGGGCGAAAATCAATTGGGATCAAAGTAATGTTTCCGGTTTTGCCTTATTGAAAGACGGTGAAAGTGGAGAGTTTTCCGTGACAATTGATCGGCAAGATTTGGCAAAATTTACCAATTTACCACAATGGAGGGAGTTCGCTATCAAGAATCACTTGCAATTGACTTATGAAGACGAGGGCGGGGCGCGCCAAACCGTGGACAGTCAAATAATCATCTTTGACTTTAAGGATGCTTTGAGTCTTAAATTAAACAAACTGGAAGCTTTAGGCAGTAACGCTGATGGTAAATTTTTATATAAGTTAAATTATGATTTGGCTTTGCCAGCCGGCAAAACCGCGTATAATATTGAATATCGTTTTAGCCCAGCTGATAAGGTTAATTATTTGGATTGGTTGAAGGATTCCAATTTGAACCAAGGTAACCAAAGTGTGAATTACAGTCAATATTATGATGAAAACGCAAAACAAGCAGTGGTGAAGTTTAGTAATTCGGAAAAATGTTTATCCGGAGTTTGTTCTTTTTCTCTGGTGTTTTCCTCTGCCGGTGAGTGTGTTGATGCCGGTTGTTTGTTGAAATCGGTTACCGGCCAAGCGTGGGTTGATAATCAAAGATTGTTGGATAGATAACAAGTTCAGCATGACAGAAATAAAACAAAAAGAGCGCATTAGCTGCGCCCTTTTAATTTTATTTCTTTTTTAACAAATCCCTAATCTCAGTCAACAATATTTCTTCTTTACTCTCCTTATTTTCCTTAACCGTTTCTTCTTTTTCTTGTTTCCGGCGGACTTTATTGAGTATTTTGATCATAATGAAAATGCTCCAGGCAATGACCAGAAAATCAACAGTGCTTTGAATGAAGTTTCCGTAATTCAGACTAATTGCTTCTTTTATAACGGCGCCATCATTACCGATAATCGCGTCTTTCATCACCCATTTTAAATTGGTAAATTTAACGCCACCCATAATAAAACCAAAGAACGGCATGATAATATCATTAACCAGGGAGGTGACAATTTTGCCAAACGCCCCGCCGATAATCACGGCTACTGCCAAATCCATGATATTACCTTTAACGGCAAACTCTTTGAATTCTTGAAATATTTTTGGCATAGAAAAATTGTTTCGGTTTTTAGATAATATTGGTTACCGCTCCGTTGGTGTCGTCGTCGGCACCTTTGATTTTTTTCTCTTCGGCAATCATTTCTTCAATTTTTTCCAACATCGCACCCGGTTTTTCTTCAATATTCTTATTACCTAATTCAGCTTTTTTGGCTTCTTTGGCAGCGCGCGCGCGATCGGAGAGAGCAGTGGAAGGGGCGGCGGGGGCAGCACCTGTCGGGATAGTTGGAGTTGTCGGGGT
>DAIPKK010000030.1:0-10236 GCA_036769805.1 Patescibacteria group bacterium | reverse complement strand
GGCCGTCGCTGAGGGCGGGGGCGGGGCGCTGTTGATTGATATTTTTACCGGTTTCTGAAACAAAAACGTCAGTAAAAACAGAACGATACTGGTCAGCAAAGCCAAGCTAACCGCCACGGTCAAACACTTTAAAGACTTGTCGTGTGCCATGAAAACCTCCTAGCTTTGCGGGACCGGCTGCCACTTGTCGGTGACCGTCGGGCGGCTGTAAATGCGGATGTAGGAATTGGTTTTCTCAGAGCGGAAGCCGGCTTTCAGATACTGCTGCGCCCGCACCAACTCCGGAAAAAGATTATCATCCAAATCCATGGTGAGAAACTCGTACAAAGACGGCCCCACCTGAAAAGTCCGCTTGGAAATCAGGACTTTTTCCAGCAGTTCAGTCACCTTAGCCATCAGGGGATCAGCCACCAAAGGCACCTGGTAACGGTAGAAAAACTGTTTGATTTCTTCTTCCGCTCGCTCCGCCAGAGACTCCTCCAGGTAGCTGATGGAATTGACCATCGCCACCACCTTACGCAACTGATTGGAGCTAACAAAAGTCACCTGGCGCCGCAAAGTGCCATCCGGCTTACGCAAAGAGGTGAAAACCTGAGTCATCAGATAAGCATCACGCGCGCGAGCAGACGTCACCACTTCATCGTTCAAGGCGAAAACCCGATCAACGATGGCATCATTTTTCTGATGCAATTGGGCAATGGTGTTTTCCAACTGCAGCAGCTGCAAATCGCAAGCCGTCAACTGCTGACGGACAACGTCAATCTGAGCGCGCAAATTGTCACGTTGGCGCGTCAAACGACCGCTTTCCGCCGGCCAAGCCACGACTGTCGCCCACATCCGTTCGATTTTTTTGCTATTAGAATGACGTTTCTTTTCCAGCTGGCCGGTGACTTTCAAAAAATATTGATAAGCCTTTTTCCAGCGAGCCACCACGGTTTTCTCCTGCGCCACCAGCTTTTCCAGCTGTTGCTGCAGACGTTTCTTCAATTTTTCGCTTTTTTGAATAGCCGTTAACTTTCCGGACATGATCAAACTCCTTTCAAAGAGGTTAAAAGAACCACTTCTTATTCAAAAGGAAATGGGGGTAAAAGTCAAGTAAAAAAAAATCCCCGAAGCCGAAGCGACGGGGTGAACTTAAAAAAAACCGATTTTTACTTGAGCAAGCCCATTTGCTCAAGCATCAGTTTGAGACGATGCTCATCGTTGCCGCAAAGAGCCAGCAACTCACTGAACTTGTCCTTGACGAGTGTGGCTCGCTGCTTGGCGTTTTCCTCACAAGCAATGAGCTCTTGGTGAAGTGTAGCGAGCTTTTCTTCGTTCTGCGCAATCGCGGCTTGGGCAGCCTGATTGTCACGAAGGAGCTCGGACTTCGCCTCGTTCGCCAGACGATCAGCCTCTTCCGCGATCGCCAGCTTTTCCCGGCACGCCTCCAGCTCGTAGCGAGTTTCCTCGCACGTGGCTTCGGCTTCGGCCAGCTTGGCAGGAAGCTCATCTTGAAGCGTTTTCAACTTCTTGATTTCGTCCTCCACGACCAAGATGTCGGCCAGGATTTTCTCCTCTTCCGCGGAAGTCGGCGGGGGCGGGGCGGGCGTGAGCTTTGGCTGGAACGTGGTGGCGGCTTGCTGAGCGACCGACACCGTCAAGGAAGACGAAGCGGGCACATCCTCAGAGCTTACCTCCAACGTGGTGGTATCCACGAAGGGCGCCTCTGAATCTTCTTCAAAATCCGGCAATGCCAGATCATCCATCCCACTCTCCGTGATCCCCAAATTTTCCTTCTCCACACCGTAACCCCGAAGCCTCATTTCCTCGCGGAAAGCCTCGGTCCAAGTGCAAAAAAGGAAAACCCCTTGTTTGCTGAGCTGCATGACATGGGCATTACCCTTGGCATACTGCTGCAGACTGGAAACGCACGACGCCCGATTCTTATAACCAAGCATCGTTACCACCGATTCCGTCAATTCAGCGAACGAAAAATCCTTTCCCTGAACATGCCGATACAATTTACGAATCTTCTTCAAGACCCGCTGATTGTTAACGGCTCCGGTCTGCTGAGCATCGTATTTTTCCAGCCCCTTTTCCACAAACTCCGCCCAGGTTTTATCCTGAGCGTTCCAACCGAAAGGCTGATAAACCCGCACCATGAGGTTGCTGTCATTGCTGGCAACCTGAATGCGACAAAGCGCTATCTGACCGTTGATTTCCGGTCGAACATAGCGCAAGCCTTTCAGATGATTACCGCCCTTGACGTTCTCGCCGAGAATGATTTCCACATTCCGACGAAAACCGATTGCGTTGAAAAAATCTTCAAATGCCCTTTTTATGGCCGTTTCGTTTTCCTTAGCCACCATATTTGAATGGCCGTTTGAGGGTTTTACGATAACTTCCATGACTCACCTCCTATAAAAAAAACTATGCGTTTAGTAAAACACCAAAAACAAAATATGTCAATATGATTTTAAAAAATTTCCAAACTACTTTGCTGCCTTCATTTTCGCCAACTGTTCTTCTTTCAAACGTTTATAAATTGGCAAATTTTGGCTGATTACCGGATTATTATTCATGTAAGCAAAACGCGCCGAAAAACTAATAACCGCCCCCCAATCCGACAACTTATATTTTTTCAACAAATAAATTAAATTGGTGGCAAAATCAACCGCCGGCAACTGATCAGAATTTAATAAATCACGCATCACATCAACCCGCCAAAAATTACTGATTTCATCAAAATCCACTTTCTTTTTTAAACCGTTGCCATGCTTTTCACGATGCGACACATAGACAAAAGCATCTTCCAATCTGCCTAAATCCAAATCAAAAACGTTATTTTGACGAATACATTCATCACCGGAAACTTTAACATCATCAAAATTAAGAGTGAACAAAACTTTCAAATCAAAATCTTTCCCGGAATCAATTTTAATTTTCCTAGTTAAATTTTCCAAAACAACATTGCCACGAGCAAAAGCATCATGATAAACCCTAATCAAATCATTCTTCAAATCACCTAAGACATGCTTTTGGTAATTCTCAAATTTATTTTTATCTTCCTTTTTACTCTTTAGAATTCTCCCCCAAAAACCGTCATTTTCTTTGTCCTCCACTGTAATTTTTTGACTTTCGCTCAAAAATCTTTCAAAAACCGGAATCAAGTTAAGTTCAAAATCACGCAAACCTTTCAAAACTTTATCGCAGTTCTTCAGATAAATATCCGGCTCTTTTTGATAATCCATTTGTTTACACTCAAGCACGCAATCCAAAGCGGAAGAAATTATATTGGTCAATTCAGGATTATCGCTGACATAAGCCACCAAATTTTGAGAATCAAAATTTTTACCATTCTTGCTCTCTTCCATCGCCGCCGATAATTCAGAACGCAATTCCTTTAATCTTTCAAAAGACAGGCGATTGAAAATACCCACGCACTTACAACGAATTTTCTGTTCATCACGCGCGCTGGCCGACACGCTGGCCGCCTGAATGTTTTCCATGGAAACCGATCCGTACAAAATATGTTGCGGATCAAGTCCTTTATGTGACAAATCAACATCTTTCAATTCCTCTTTCACGCGACTGATTTCACGACCCAAATACCGATCCCAAGCGGTATTGGCCATGGTTAATTTTTGCAAATAGGCCATTTCCAAATCATACTGGGGCAAACCTCCGCCGGTAAAATGTGACGCTTGATCGTCTTTCGCTTTTCCGGCATCAAATAAAGCGGACATAAAATTTTTGTTATTTTTTTATCTTAAGACACCACCCCATTCCACGACCGTAAAGCCGCGACGTTCCGGAGTGCGAATATTTAAAGGTTCAACTTCAATCGGCGCTTGCAATTCCGCGTAATCCATTAAAATACGAATGGTAGTATCGGCTTTAGGTTCAATGCTTAATGGCGCCAAGGCGTCCATCACGTTATTTCCCATAAAGGTAATGAAATAATAAGGCGCGCTTTGCATTTTCGGATACCAGAATTCCATAAAATCCGCACTCTCTTGTTTATTCAAACCTAATTCAGCCAATTTTTTGTATAAGAAATTTTCCACTTCAGCTTTTTCCACGACCCAACCTTTCTTTGGTGTTTGATACAAACCACCACGTCCCTCCCAGAACAAATATGGATACGGTTTGCCACTGGAAATTTCCGTCAATTGACCGTTCGGTTCCGCTTTGACCAACCAACCGTCATTATATTCCGGATCAGTATAAGAGAAACCACCCACCGGCGCGACTTTCACGCTGACTTCAGTGGTTTTTTCCGGATACAAATAAATGACCGGTTTACCGCATTCAGCTGGAGCTAAATAATCGGATTTTTGGAATTTAATCAAACGCCCGAATTTGTCTTGCCAAAAGAAAAACGGACGACTGGCGATAAAATCGGCATAAGAAATTTTTTCTTCATCCTCAAAGGTAAACAAAGCATCTTCATAATATGATTTCAAGAAAGGATGATTCTCATCGGCAAACATATATATCGGTTGATTTTCCATTGAAGAATCATATGAATAAGCCGTGCCTGCTTCCACTAAATCATTTTTAATATCAATTTTACTTAAATCCATCACCGCTGCGAAATCACGAAAACCACAGCCACCTTGATTAGCATAAAAATACTCATCAGTATTCATTCCAGTGGTATCCGTCCACTGAATTCGTGGAACGCCATTATCCATAAAAAATGGTTCTAAAGAATATGCCAACATCAAGCCATCAACGGATTTAGCAAAAAAGCCATGAGTTCCGCCAATAATATAATCCATATAAAGCGGAGCATCATTGCCATACTCATCAGCCAAAGTCTTTTGGCTTTCTTCCATGTAAACATCCCCCAAAGGACCATAATTAAAAATCTTTCGCAAAGAATTACCGGCCTCTTTCACCTGTTCTTCTTTTTCAAAGAAAAAAGTATGACCGCCCCAAGGTGATATTTCCTTTTTGAAAGCATGACCCGTCCCACTATCAACAAATTTTTCAATTCCTAAATCAATATTCAAATTATAGTTCTCATCATAAACGTATGGTTTCAAAACCACATCTTCATTTTCCGCAAATCTACCAAGATCTTTTTCCAATATCACGACGCTTCCGGAATGATCATCAACAAGATAATAACGATTACTACGCCCGCCCATTCCAAAGGAGTCAAAAGCCAAAATCAAATCCGCATCTTGATATTTTCCGGATACAAATTTACCGACCAAAAAATATTCCGGGGCAATGTCTTCAGAAAAAAATCCGAAATCGCTTAATTCCTTAGGTGCTTGCCACTGCACATCACCGACAATTTTTGTTTCATCATCAAGCACCGGTTCATCAACAACCGGCTCTTCCACTACCGGCGTATCAATCACGACCGGCTTGTCATCAACGTTTTTATTACCATACTGAAACAAAAAATAACCGGCGAAAACCCCGATTATCAACAACAATAAACCAACAACCACCAATAAAATTCTAATGGTGTTAGTGGATTTCTCAACCACTACCGGTTTAATTTGATTGTCTTCCATAGACATTTTTTTATTAATAAAATTTAAAATTCAATTTCCAAAACCCCCGTTTGCAAAAGCTCTTTTTGTTTTTCACTGAGTAGCGATTTTTTCGCTAGATTATCTAAAATTATATTGGATTTTTGATAATTCGGCAAGCGTGCTTGAAAGTCCACAATTTCCATTGGAATCACGTAATAAGTGATTTTCTTATCTTGAAAAACCACGCCCACGCCCAAACCCTCTTGCGTGCTTTGAGAAAAAGTTTGATCAAAAATAAAATTCCCCAAAGAGTAAAAAATCATTTTATTGTTGTAAATTTCCAACGGCTGAATCACGTGAGGATGGGTACCCAACACCACGTCCGCGCCGGCATCCACGAATTGATGAGCCAATTCCTGCTGTTTTTTGGAAAAATCAGTTTGATATTCAATTCCCCAATGAGCCGTCAAAAGCAGCCAATCTACCTGCGGACGCAAACGCTCAATTTCCGCCAAAACATTTTCCAAACCGGAAGCAAATTGATGATAAGCCACAAAAGCAATTTTTCGGCCATTAATTTCTTTCACCACGCTCAAATCCGTTTGATTTAACGGATCACCGAAGTATCCAAGATCAAAATTTTCCAAATATTTTTTATTTTGAGTGAATCCCTCTGCCCCGAAATTCAGACTATGATTGTTGGCCAAAGAAAATAAATTAAAACCAACGGTTTTGATTGACGGTAAAATCTCCGGTGAAAACGTGAATTGCAAATTATTAGGAGCGAGCGGTTTTGACGGAAAGTCAGTAAAAACGCCTTCCAAATTAGCCATGCTAAAATCGGTTCCATAGAATAAACGCGGCTGCGCCCCCCACGCATAATCCCAGGACTTTGTTTGAAGCGCCTGCCCCACGTAGCGATCCAACATCATATCGCCGAACGCCGCCACCGTAATGACCGGCGAGCTTTGTTTTTCTCCCAACAAATAATAGCCGGTCAAATAACTGGTGACATCGGATTGCTCCGGACGCTTCATAATGATGGAAGAATTTTTATTGTCCAAAAAATTAAAATTTTCCGCGCCGCGCAACTGCAAATATTGCAAAAAAGTTTTGAGCGTCGGTCGCGAATCAACATCCACGCGTCCCGCCGCCGTCACGTCCAAATTATACAAAACGGTTTTACTGAATTGATCGTGAAATTGCGCCACCGTATCAGTCATCTCATGTGAGAAATCCAAAGAAGCAATCACCAAATCATTTGATTTTAAATTATCATTCAAAATATTGGCCAAAATTTTCAAATCCTCGTCACCGGTGGCGTCGTTTACGATAATCGGTAGGAACGTGGCTTTGGGAAAGGCTTTTTTAATAAAGGCCGTCAGATTATTCACCCCGTGCTCATTGGCAAAAGGTTGATCATCAGGCACGCAAACGTTATTGGCAGTCAAAATTTCCAACAAATCTTTATCAAGCATTAAATCACCATAAGGCGTCTGCCAATCTTGACCGGGCACAATAAAATCACCTCGTCCCTGAGAAAAATGATTGGGACTCAAAAGAATAACCGTGAATTTGTCGGCGCGCGCCACGGTCTTAAAAGCACGGGCGATCATTTTTTCCGCCAACAAATGATGAGGCACCACCAAACCTTGAACCTCATCGGCGCGCGCCAGTGGCGCAACATCCTCCACTTTGGCAAAAGCTTTGTCAAAAAAAGTGGCGGTGGAAAACGCCGATTGATGGTAGTTCGTGGATTCTTGGGGGGCGTGGCTGGCTGGGACGTTGCCGGTTGGAGCCGACGCCCGGCCACGTTGCCACGAAGCGAAAAAATAGCCGGTGGCGAGGGCGGCGCTTAGGATTAACAATATGGGAAAAACAAATTTTAAGAATCGCACCATGGAATATTTCTATGTTAAAAAGGAGGGTGGCAATTTGCCCCCACCCTAAAATTATACACTTAAAGACCTATCCCCTTTCAAACTTTTCTTCTCATCAGTTTTCAATTTTCGCTCTAACTTTTTGACATCTTCCTCCGGCGATAAATTTTCCGGTACAATGCCACGGGAAATAAGCGTTTTACGAACGCTTTTATTATTTGTCATATGCTCCACAGAAACCGCACTTTCGGTTTTCATATTTTTAGTTTTAGCGTTAAAAATAGTAATTTCAGTAGCAAAGTCTTTGGCTTTTAATAAAATCGTCGGCATATAATCGGCTAAAGGTTTATTATCCTTTAAACCCCATTTTTTCTTCATCGCCTGAGTTGTATGATTAAACAATGCCTGATCACCACGACTTCTTATCAAAGCAAAATTCTTTTCACTTTTGGTTTGTTCAAAAATCACCTTGGATAATTCTTTTTCAGTTTCCGCTAATTTATGACGAGCCTGCACTCTTTCTCGTTCCAAAAGATTTTGTTCAATCAACTCGGCTTTTCGCGTTTGGACGGCAAAATAGCTTTGAGCAAAGGCAATTTCCGCTTTTTTACTATCACCGTTTTGGGCGATTAAATAACAAGCGTAGCGTGTGAGCATCATATCGTCCACTGGTGTTTGCGCCCCAGATCCTATATCAACCATTTTGTTGACGTCAACAAAATGGTGGTCAACAGACTGCTCTGATAAATCACAAGCCGTTTTTGCTTTTTCAATTACATTTTGAAAATTACGCCATTCGCTATACCCTAACAATTTTTGTAAATCTCTGGCTAACCAAAATTCAACCCCCTCCTCGCTTTTATGAGCAAAAGATTCAAAATTTTCCGTTAAAGAATTTATAATTTTTGTTTCCATATATTTTAATTTTAATAAAATCTTATCTGGACTAATAGGCCATCTACTCCAACACTCTCTTATTTAACTTCACAATATCCCCGGCGCCCATCAACAAAACCACGTCCCCACTGCACACCACGTCTTTAATTAAACTGAGAGTTTCATCCAAATCAGGCGCGTAAGAAACATTGGAATTTATTTTAGAAATTTCATTGACCAAATCTTTGGAACTGACCGCCATATCTTTTTCATCCATGCGCCCCGCCACTTTATAAATCTCACTGACAATCGCGACGTCGGCTTTGGCGATGCTCGTCACAAACTCATCAAACAACATTCGAGTACGGTTATGATGATGCGGTTGAAAAGCCAAAACGACGCGACGCCCGGGATAAAACTCACGAGCCGCTTCAATCGTACCATTAATGGCGTCCGGATGATGACCATAATCGGAAATATACAAAACACCATCTTTTTCTCCCAAATTTTCAAAACGACGCCAAGTGCCGGCAAAATTTTCCAAAGCGGATTTAATGGCTTCTTTACCCACTCCCAATGACAAAGCCAAAGTAATGGCGGCCAAAGCGTTATAAACATTAAATTTGCCCGGAGCGTGCAAATGAATCCGCACCAAATCTTCTCCTTGATAAACCACCCAAAAATCCTGTTGCCCGGCTTTTGCCTGATACTTATCCACATAAACATCAGCATCGGGATTATCAAAAGAAAAAGTCATGATTTTAAAGTTGCTCTTGTGCCATTTCAATTTAGCGATATTTTCATCATCATAATTATAAATCAACAAACCATCATCCGGTAATTTATCAATGTATTTTTGAAAATGCGCGATGATATTATCCAAATCACCATAAAAATCCAAATGATCGGCAGCCAAATTTGTCAACACAATCTTTTTCGGACTTAATTCCAACATGTGTGCTTGATGCTCACAGGCTTCCACCAAAAAATAATCACTTGCCGAAAAACGCAAATTACTGTTCCACTGTCGCACTTTGCTGCCGACAATCGCCAAAGGATCAATGCCACCGGCTTCCAAAATTAAAGCGGCCATGGCGGTGGTGGTGGTTTTTCCATTAGTTCCGGAAATCGCCAAAGTGTGTTTGCGTTCGCTCAAATCACCCAAAACTTGATTGTAAGAATATTGCGCGATTCCCAATTTTTCGGCGGCTTGACGTTCCGAATTAGTGGTCGGAACAGCAGACGAATAAATCAACAAATCAACGTTTTTATCAATATTTTTTGACTCCTGAGACAAATTGACCAAAATTCCTTCAGTCTGTAAATCATCAGTGATTTCCGATTCACTCAAATCCGAACCGATCACCTCGTAACCGGATTTTTTAAAATATCTCGCCAAGGCCGACACCCCGATCCCGCCGATGCCGGAAAAATAAATCTTATGAATTTTTCGCCAATCAAGCTTTAACATATTTTTGTTTTTAATGAATATAAAATCATTACATTAATTTTTCCAAATGCTTTTTCACGTCAACGCGTTTCTTCAGCTGCTCACGGCGTTTGGCGATTTCCCCGCGCATTTTCCACAATTGCCACCATTGCTTCAACACGTAAGGCTCCGCGAACAAAACATAAACAAAACTCTTAAAACCAAACCAGCGAGTTTTCCACTTGGTATCCAAAGAATAATCCAAACCGGACATCTTTTCCAAAATAATATGATGGTTCAACCAAGACCATTCCTTATATTCTTTTCTTCGTCCCAAACGTCCTTTGATAATTCCCCAAATTCCTTTACCAATGCGGTTAACCGAACGATCATGATAAGCAACCGCCAATGGCGTATAAATTGATTTATAACCGGCCAATTGCAAACGATAGGCCAAATCAACGTCTTCTTTATACATAAACATCAATTCATCAAAATATTCTTTTTGATTGGCTTCATTGATATAGGCAACATCTTCCAAGGCTTCCATCTTGTATAAAGCGGCCGCCCCCGA
>DAIPKK010000073.1:0-2158 GCA_036769805.1 Patescibacteria group bacterium | reverse complement strand
AAACCGATGTTCCTCCTAAAAAAAATAAAGCCTGGGGCTCAATTATTGCGGCGATTGTTGTCGTCGGCTTTGGTATTTACGGCAATTTGGACAGCAACAACATTGATAAAAACAATGACGCCGTCGCCAACATGAATTCCGGAAACACCGAAATGGCCATTGAGCAATTGACCGAAGCGAAAAACTCCATGATGGATAAAGACAATAAAATCAACACTTTAAAAAATCTGGCTTACGCTTACTACACCGAAGGAGAAATTGACTCAGCCCTGCAAGCTTTTAACGAAGCTTTGGCACTGTGCGATAAAAACTCTTTTGATTATTATCTGATTGCCGGCGAAATTGATTTATTGTTGTATGATCCGGCCGGCGCTTTGGAAAACTTCACCCAAGCGGAAATTATCAATCCTGATGATTATCAGTTAAATAATACTTTGGCGCTTTTCTACATTGACGTCGATGAAATCGCGCCCGCCTATGTTGATTATCAAAAAGGCTTAAGCTATGCGCAAAAAGCTTACGAACTTGACCAATCGGAAATCACCAAACAAAATTTAGCCATGGCTTATTTTTTCACGGACAATTTTGATAAAACCATTGAATTATTGGAAAGCAGCGACATCAGCAAACATCCTTACGCCGCTTTTTGGATTGGTTTGGCTTACGCGGGAAAAGAGGATCCGGCCAAAGCAATTATTTATTTTCAAAAAGCGCTGGACAATGGCGCCGACTTACCGCAAGAAATCTTGGATTACATGGCGGGAAATTGAAATTACTTTAACTTAACTTTGGCAACCAAAAAATCTCCCGTTCACCGAGAGATTTTTTATATCTATACCCTACCTATTATTTTTGACAATCACAGTTGGCACGATTTTGACCTTGCCCTTGGCCACGCCCCATACCGCGACCTTGAAAAGCATTACCGGTTTTTTCACCGTTGCGAGTACGCAATCCCAATTCAGCACGAATGGCATCAGCGCCTTCATAATCGCCGGCTTCAGCCAAGCGATGAGCTTCGGCAAACTTGGCAAAATTTTCTTCAGTAATCACTTCGGTCACGCGACCACGATCTCCCATCAATTCCTTCCAAGCGGCATAATCATTACTTTCAAAAGCCACTTCCATCGCTTCGTGACGTTCCGGTGAAGTTTCCGGTCCTTTCACTGTATAATCGCCCTGATAAGCAGCCACCCCCATAACGCTGGCGCCTAAAATAGCAATACTCAAAGCGGGAATCACAATGTATTTGTTTACTTTCATAAAGTTAAAAATTAAATTTTTAATTAGGTTTAACAGGTCCTGTATTTATTAATACGCCACAACTTCGCAAAATATTTCATTGAAAAATTGTTTTCATTCCCCTATACTTAAAAGACAACTTACGCACTAACAAATAAATATAAATCTATGCCAGACTTAAAAGGATCAAAAACCGAACAAAACTTGCTCAAAGCGTTTGCCGGTGAATCTCAAGCACGCAATCGTTATGATTATTTCGCCAGCGTCGCCAAGAAAGAAGGTTATGAACAAATCTCCGCTTACTTCGCGGAAACCGCTTTAAATGAAAAAGAACATGCCAAAAGATTTTTCAAATTCTTGGAAGGTAGCATGTTGGAAATCACCGCCACTTATCCGGCCGGAAAAATCGGCAACACTGTTGAAAACTTAAAAGCTTCGGCTGACGGCGAACATGAAGAATGGGCTGAGCTTTATCCGGAATTTGCGCGAATCGCCGAAGAAGAAGGATTCTTAGATGTGGCTGATACTTTCAAGTTTATTGCCAAAGCGGAAACCGGTCATGAAACTCGCTATCGTAAACTTTTAGAAAATATTGAAAAAGATGAGGTCTTCAAACGCGGTGGCGAACGCTTATGGAAATGTCGCAACTGTGGTTATTTACATGATGGCTTGGAAGCTCCGGAAAAATGCCCGGCCTGCCAACACGAAAAAGCTTATTTCGAACTATACTGCGAAAATTACTAGGATAAAACTTCAGTAAAAAAAATCCACGGATGAAATTCCGTGGTGAGCCCGATAGTACTTGCTTTTGTTTTCATGATAAAAATCCTTTTTCTCTTGTATGTTTGACGCGCCCTTGTTTTTGTTGGGGCGTGGCGCGTTGATGCTTGTTATAATTCTAAAAACTTACCGGTAC
>DAIPKK010000072.1:0-2225 GCA_036769805.1 Patescibacteria group bacterium | reverse complement strand
TCTTTTTTTTTAATACATTCTCTTCTTATCAGACGTGTTCCACGCTTTAATCAAGTCTTCCAATTCTTCCTGCGCGGCGGTGTCAGCGTGGATGGGTAGGGCGCGCTCGGCGTGAGGCAAGCACATTTCATGATAATAATCTTCGTCAGCGAAGCCGGTGTGTTGTTTGAGTTCGTTTCTATCTATTATATAGATGATTTCTTTGATGCCGGCCCAGTAAGCGGCCGCCAAACACATTGGGCAGGGTTCGGCGCTGGTGTAGAGAACGCAGTCGTCCAGTTTTTCCGTGCCCAGTTTGGCGCAGGCTTGGCGAATGGCGTTGATTTCGGCGTGGGCCACCGGATCGTGGTGACTGACTACCGTGTTGTGCGCGGCGGCGATGATTTCGTCATTTTTAACAACGGCGGCACCGAAGGGGCCGCCATCGCCGTTGGCGATGCCGGTTTTGATTTCGTCAAAGATGGTGGACCAGATTTGTGAGTTTTGCATAGAAATTATTATTTGCTTAGTTTTAATATGTTGTTGTTTTGGTGATAAAAATTGTTTTTGAACTCTGATTCGTCTGATTAACTGATTAACTATGAGGTTTTTCATCATAGTTTATCAGGAAAAATATTGAATGTAGGATGAACATTATTTAATGTAAAAATAATGTATGAAGACACATCAGACGAATCCTGGTTCAAGACAAGTGTTTGTCTTTTTCTCCATTTTATTATATTATATTAATAAGGATTTTCCAAAATTAAAAATCAAATTTTTTTATAATTTATGAAATTTAATTACCGCGCGAAGAATCGTGAAGGTAAAGTGGTAGACGGTATCGTGGATGCGGCGAGTGAGTTTATTGCCCGCGATTTGTTAAAAGAAAAAGGCTTGGAACCGATTTCCATCAAATCGCAAGCTTTTAGCGTTAATAATTTGGTGGCCTTTTTGAATCGAGTGAAAGGTAAAGATTTGGTGGTGTTTTTCCGTCAGTTATCCGTTATGGTGTCGGCCAGCATTCCTTTGATTAAATGTTTGAAGGTTTTGGCCAAACAAACCGGTAATCCGAAATTGAAAATGATTGTGGAGGAAATTTATCAGGACGTGGATAGCGGCAGCAAATTATCCGAAGCCATGGCCAAGCACGTGGAAGTCTTTAGTAATTTCTTTGTGAATATAATTAAAGCCGGTGAAGCCTCCGGGCGTTTGGCTGAAGTTTTGAATTATGTGGCTGACCAGCAGGAAAAAGATCAGGATTTGTTGTCTAAAATTAAAGGCGCGATGATTTATCCGGTGGTTATTTTAATCGGTATGGGTGGCGGTGGTATGATTATGATGATTAAGGTTATGCCTAAATTGATGGAGGTTTTTGAAAATATGGGAAGTGAATTGCCTTGGCAGACAACGGCTTTGATGGCGGTCAGTAATTTCTTGGTGGATTATTGGTGGATTGTGATTGCGATCATTGTTGCATTGTTTTTGATCATTCGTTATTACGGAAAAACCAAGAGCGGAAAATTTGTTTTGAGTTCAATTAAATTCCGTATTCCGGTGTTTGGAAAAATGTTTAAGATGGTCAATATCGTGCGTTTTACTCGCAGTTTACATACTTTGATGATCGGAGGCGTTCCTTTGGTGGAAGCCATGGGTATTATTCAGGAAATTATTGATGATCCGATTTACCAGGAAATTTTCAAAAAAACCCAAAAAGAAGTCAATGACGGTCATCCGATGATGGAAGAATTATCCAAACATAAAGGATTTGTGCCGGATGTCGTATATAATATGATCGGTATCGGTGAGCAATCCGGACGTTTGGATGAAATGTTGGAGCGTGTCAGTCAATTTTATGAAAAAGAGTTATCCAATATGACCAGTAATATTATGGTTTTGATGGAACCGTTGATTATGATTGTATTGGGTATCGGCGTGGCTATTATGGTCTCGGCGATTTTTGTGCCGTTGTACAGTATTTCCGGCGGAATGTAATTTTGAATTTAAAATTAAAATAAAATCTTATGAGTTTAATTGCCGATCGCGATGTCAGTGCTTTAACCAAGGCGCCGCAAAAACGTAAAATGGTTTTTAAATGGGTTTTGATAAGTTTGGCCCTTTTATTGGTTTTAGGCGCTTTCGTGTGGGTGGTTTCTTGGGAAAGACAACAAACCCGCGATGCCGTGCGTTTGGCTGATATGGCTAATTTACGAGCGGCCATGCAAGCGATGTATTATGAGCAGGGG
>DAIPKK010000029.1:0-11786 GCA_036769805.1 Patescibacteria group bacterium | reverse complement strand
CGGGGTGCTAGGTGGAACCGCCGGCGCGGCAACCGGAGTCGTCGGGATTGTCGGCACTGTTGGTGCGCTTGGTGTAATCGGTGCCGCAGCCACGCTTGGTGGAATGGTCGGCGCAATCACTGGCGCAGCGACCGGAGCGGTCGGAATTGGTGTTGTTGGAGAAATTGGCGTAATTAAATCAGAATTTATCACGATAGGTTCTTTTGCTTTTTTTGGAGCTTTTGTTGCGCCTTGCCCCAAGCCTACCAAATTGGCGTTATCCATTAAATTATCGGATTCTTGTTGGACATTTGGACCAACCGGTACATCCGGAATACTGGCCATTAAGCTGGCGGCCGGTGCTTTCTTAATCGGTTTTTCAGGGGTGACGGGAGCTACCGGTGCGGCTGGCGCAGTCGGAATTGGCATTACCGGAGCGGCAGTCGCGGGCGTGGCCGGCAACTGAGCAGCTGGATTTTCAGTAGGCGCGGGGCTGTCAGATTGAATGCCTAAACGAACGTTTTCCAACGGATCCAACAAAATATTAACTTTAATAATACCTTCTTCTTTGGTTCGCACTTCAATTATTTCTCCATGGTAGCCGGAACGATTTTTAGACGGGAAGTGGAAGTCTTCTTTGTCGGTGGTTAAATAGTAACGGCCGGGTTTGACAAAGAATCCGAAACGACCGTTTTCGTCAGTGACGGCTGTTTCCACCAATTTATTGCTGTCATAATCAAACAACCGAACAATCGCCAAATTTAAAGGTTCATAAGTGGTGGCGTTTAAGACTGTGCCCCACGGCGGCGTGGTGTCTTGCATCAATAATAAGGCACCGCGTTTTTCTTTATCCAAATCAATCACAGACAAATAACATTGCATTGTGCCATAATACGGTTTGGTCAAATTCAAACGGAAATTATATTTTTTCAGTTTTTGATCATGGAACATTTGAATGATTTTTTCAATTTCATATTGTTTTATGAATTCCAACTCAGTCAAATCTTTACCGCTATAATCATCTTTGATTTCAAACTTTTCGGCAAAAGTTTTGTTGATGGTCATGATGCGATTTTGATCGTCAATGGCGATTAACGAATCAGTAATATTATCAATAATGGTATTGGTTTGTTTTTGCAGTTGTTTGTAAAGGGTCATGTTTTGTTCAGCCAAAATTTCCGCCTCGTGACGTTTTTTACGTAATTCCAAAGTTTGTTTTTCAATTTCACTTTCCAAAATAGTGCTGTAATTTTTCAGTTCTTGTTTGTAGTTTTTTAGTGTTTCCACCATTTTATTGAAAGATCGGGTCAAGACGCTTAATTCATCATAGCCTTTGGCTTCAATGTAATAATTAAAGTTTTCGCGTTGTACTTCTTGCGTCCCTTTGATTAAATCTTGAATGCGATAAATCATTATTTTCGCCATAATGCTGTGAAAGGCTACAGATAAAACCAAAATCATCAGGTTGATGATAATTGCATGCTGAAAAATCGCATGTGAAATGATCGGGGCTTCGCCGTTCAATTGAGTTGAAAAATTGGAATAATAGACATAAATCAATAAGTTGGCAATTGCCAGGGGAATTGTAATGGACACAATTTCACCACCGAGCATTTTTAACAACAAATTGACTTTCAGTTTGTTGGAATCGTCGGCCGGGTTGATGATATCTTCTTGGTAGGCCGGATTTTTAATCAACAGTAAATAAGCGAATAGCGGGGCTAAGACCATTGCCAACAAAAACAAGACTTTATACCAGCCATCAATAAAATCGTAATAATATAAGGTAAAAAAGCTTAAATAAATCACCAGCGTGAAGGTCATGTGGAGATTTAAGCGGTGCAAGGGGTGATATTTTTTACTGATCCAATAATAAATATTTTGAATCAATAATGTCAGTAAAAATATCAAAAACGGACCGCCCAATAACAACAAAACAATCGGTTGAAATTTGGTGGCGATTGTAAATTGGCTGATCCAATCATCACTGACCAGCATGAAAATGTCTTTTTGAATAAATAAAACAAACAGGCCGACAGTGTGATAAATCAAACTGATAAAAAAGAAAATCGGCGAAAATCTAAAATATTGAAAGATTGCCGATAAGCAATAGGTGCCAACAATGATGCTTTGCACGATAAAAAAGAAGATTCCGGCATAGGAAAGATATTTCGCTTCCGCCACTTGGTTAAGTTGGAGCATGGTTTGCGTCAGATTGTTAATCCAAAACAATCCGGCCATTAACCAAAAATAGGCGACAAAATATTTAAAAACCGGTACAACATCAAACTTTTTTAAAAAGACCACAAAAACCGCCAATGAGCCGATGGCTAAAATCAATTGCAATATCAGGCTATATAAATAACTGGCGTCGTTATTTATATGGCTCAATAGAAAATCAATCATAAAAATTTATTTTTAATTTTGCGTTAAAATTTTTATAATTATACCATTTTTATCTGGTCAAAACAAATTTTTTGATTTGGCGTAAATAGTGCAAGAACAGATTGTAGTAGTAAATTTTTTTGTTGAAGATTTTTACTTGGCTGGGCAGATAAGCGAAACTGTTTTTTTCAGTATTAAATCCCAATTTAAAGCGGGTGATTCCTTCCCATTGCGGATGTTGTCCTTGGTGGTTAACTCCCCAAAAATCAAAATTCAGACAGCCGGATTTTTTCGCTTCCAAAATGCTGTGCCATTGCAGTAAAAACGGGGACATTAGATTATGATATTGATAATCAAGGCCGCCATGCACGTAAACGGCGGTTGGGGGAACTAAGCTAACCAAATTGCCGGCAATGATTTTTTGATCAAATTTGGCCAAAATCAAGCGCAGTATTTTTTTGTCCAAAAGTTTTTTATAGTGATTTTTGGAAAGCAAGCGAATTTTGTTGCGCTTGGCAGTGCTTCCCATAATTTTAAACCATTCATCAAAGTGCGTTCCTTGGTCATCCCATAATATTTCCACGCCTTTTTTCTCAGCAAGTCTTAAGTTATAGCGAGTTTTAGAATGCATTTTGGCCAAAATTTCTTCTTCTTCCTCGTCAATCGGGATGATAAAACTAGCGCCCACTTGCAGACGGAGCGGGGTGGGGGCGCAGCCTTTAAATATTTTTTGGTTTTCTTCGCTGTTGATTAGGTTGCTGTCAAAAATGATAAATGCCGGTTTTTCTTTACTTATTTTTGGCAAATTGGAAAAAAGGCAATTAAGAATGTTTTGTTTTTCTTTAACCGTCAAACTTTCTTTCCAAACCGGGCCAAACGGGGCGTATAAATAACGGCTTTTTATTTTTAAAATCTTTTCCCAAAATAATAAACAGACCAGAACTATTTCTTGTTGATCATTGATGATTTGTAAACGTAAAATCTCTTCGGTAGGGCGACTCTCCCCCCAGCCCCACGCCTGCAAAAAGCTGGCAGTTTCGGTTTGCTCCCCCAGAAAGGTGGTCCATTTTTCTTGATTGTTGGCTATTTCCAAATGATACATAATTAACGATTTTGGTTATTTTTTAAAAACCATTTGATTTGTTCTTGCAAAGTTGCCAATTCCGGCATGTCCTGTAGGTTTTGATTGATGTTTTTCGTATCAAAACCAAGATTTTTAAGCGCTTCCACCAATTCATTGGCGTAGGTATTTTCACCACTATCGTGTGGGATTTTGTTTTTTAATTCAATCATTAAGCGCAAGGCGGTTTTTTGCCCGACACCGGAAATGCTTTTAATGGCATTGACGTTTTCTTGCTCAATAATTTCTTGCAGTTCTTTAAAATTATAGCGGCTGAGAATTGCCATGCCGATTTTCGGGCCAATACCGTTAACGCTGATTAACTGTTCAAACCAGCGAAGGCTGTCCAAATCGGAAAAACCAAATAATTGCTGATTATCCTCGCGAATGTGATGATATAAAAAACATTCCATTTCTTCTTGTTTGTTGGCGCTCACCAGCAACGGTAGCGGTACCGATACTTTGTAGCCTAAACCATTGTTTTCAATAATCAGGTAGCTGTCGGTTTTGGCAATAATTTTTCCTTTGATATAAGCGAGCATATAATTTAATCAATTAGTAATTCAATTTGTTTGATTTTGGATGATAAACCTTTTTTGATAATGACGTGACTGGTGGGAATTTTAAATTCTTTGGACAGTAGTTTGATGATTGCCAGATTGGCTTTGTTTTCAATCGGCGTCGCTTTAACTTGAATGATATAATGATCGCCATCTTTGCTGAGGGCGTCGGTTTTGGCATTAGTTTTAACTTTCGCCGTAATAATCATAACAAATTTGCGCCAATTCATTTAAATAATAATCATATTTCAGACAGCCGTTTTCATTAAGGATCAATTTCTCTTGATTGTTTTCTTGAAAATCCTCAGCCGGCCACGTCCCTGCCAGGCATCGCATTTGTTCAGCCAGCCCGGTTTCAAAATCTTTAAAATCAAGCCCGATATTCAAACGTAAACGTCCCATTAGATATTGTATAGCATTTTCCGCTTTTGTGAAAGTTTGTTTGGCTGCCGGATTTTTTAAATTATGATGGTTTTGAATGCTTTGCGCGCAGAGTCGGCTACCCGCGCTCGCGCCGGCCCCCAAGTAATCATTGCCAAGCCAAAAATTCAGATTGTGTTGGGAATATTGTTTATTCTTGGCATAATTGGAGATTTCATAATGTTCCCAGCCTTGTTTTTTTAATTCTTGGCAAAGAAGTTGGTACATTTCAATGATTCTTTCCTGTTCCGGAAAACTATATTTTTCTTGATCTTTCCATTCCTTGATGGGCGTGCCTTCGTGCAGTTCCAATTCATAAAAAGACAGATGGCTGAGCGGCAGTTCTTGAATCAGTTGCAAATCAGCACGTAAATCATCTAAATTTTGTTCCGGCAGTCCGTAAATGAAATCCAAACCGCAAGCCACGGATTTTTCTTGGCACAAACTCACCAGCTCTTTGACTTTAGAAAAATCCGCTTTTCTTTGCAAAATTTCTTGTAAGTGGGGCTGAAAGGTTTGAATTCCCAAACTGAGTCGAGTAATGCCAAGATTTAGCAAATGTTTGAGATAAATAAGTGTTAGACTATGCGGATTGCTTTCTACGGTGATTTCGCAATGCGGGGCGGTTGGCCATAATTGTTGAATATAAAACAGAATGTCAGACAGTTCTTGAATGGGCAGGAGCGTGGGAGTGCCGCCGCCAAAATAAACACTTTTGATTTGATGATTATTAAGCGAAAATTCGCGTTTTTTCTGAATCAGATCTTGTTGCAGGTACTGAGCATAGGAGTTTATGGGGAGCGTGGCTTGGATCGGTGTCTCACTGAAAAAATGGCAATAAGGGCATTTTGCTTGGCAATAGGGAATATGTAGATATAAATGTAAATCTTTCATCACTTCAAATTTGATAATATTTAGCTCATTGTAATGGATTAGGCTTGATAATGCAACGCGTTTTGCTTGACCAAGCGTCACCATTCTGGTATTTTTGATTTATCATTTCCGGATTTTCCCCCCGGAAAAAAGAGGAGGAACTGATGGGTCAGGAAAATTTAGGGCCAAATCCACCTGATTTATTTCAATTGGCTAGTTGGAAACGTTGTGTCTTGGAAAAAAATATAAACGTTCATGGACGAAAGTTAAAGTTAGGGTTGTTGGATAAGGGGAAGCCGACTGTTTTTCAGAAAGGGGATTTCCTGTTTTACTATCCGCAATGGAAAAAAATGGAAATTTTTCGTCTGTGTGAAGAGGACGAAATGAATTACCAGCTTCGTCAGCTGAAAATCCTGGGAACGGGTGCTAAGATACTTGATTATTTGATACTGTTCCCGGATTCATACAGTGCTTTTGTGATGGCAGTTGCTATTTCGATGGGATTCACTTTGGAAGAGGTTCCATCTTCAGCTGAATCACAGATTTTCCGTTTGATTTAGTCACTCAACCATTCCGGATTTTTCCCCCGGAATACCCGAAGGAGGGTAAAATGCGCATCAACAAGACCGCCATCCCGCAGGAGTTTATCAACAATTACCACGCCCTCTGGGACGATGGAAAACTCACCTCGCTTTGGCACGGTGATATCATCATCTATCGCCGGCTCAAGGAGACGTTGGAGGTGCACCGGCCTTATGAGACGCTGGGCAATTATTGCCAGACTCGTCCCATCAAAATCGGGCGCAGCCCGGGAGATGCCCAGGGGACCTGGAACGCTCCCGGCAGCCTGTTCACGCATCTGTCGCTGATCGCTATGGTCAGCGGTATGACCTTGGGATTGTTGGAGGGGGCGTTAGACGAGGATCCGAACGAGGTCAACGTCTTCGTGGTGGAAAAGCGCTAGCGCTATTTCACCGATAATTAATGGTTTTCATCCACGCACTGGCTCGCCCGGTGCTTTTTTTAACTACACAAATTTTGAAATATTTGCGCATTTCCCCGCGTAGTATATAATTGATAGGTGAGATTTTTAACGATTTTTATGTTAATTTTTTGCCAAGAAATGACTGATAAGACGGACGAGGAATTGGCCCGTTTATCAGCGGAAAACCAAAATTATTTCATGTGTTTGATGCAGCGTTACGAATCCAAACTTTTAAAATATATTAAAAGAATTTCCGGTTTAAAACCGGAGGATTGCGAAGATTTGCTGCAGGAGATTTTTATTAAAGTTTTTTTGAATTTACGTGCTTTTTCGCCGGATTTGAAATTTTCTTCCTGGGTGTATCGAATTTCTCATAATCATGTGATTAGTAATTACCGAAAGATCAAATCGCGGGGAATTGAAGTTTATGAAAGTGAGGATCAGCCGTTTTGGGAAAATATTTTGTCTGATTTGGATGCCGCCAAGGAAGCGGATTTGGCGCTTTTACGTCAAAATATCAATAAGGTTTTGGATGATTTGGACGTAAAATATCGTGAGGTGTTGGTTTTGCGATTTTGGGAAGATAAAGATTATCAAGAAATTTCTGATATTTTACAGAAACCGATGAATACGGTGGGGACTTTGTTGAATCGTGCCAAAAAGCAATTTTTGGAAATCGCTAAAAAATATAAAGTTAATCAATAAATATATGGAAGAAGAGAAAAAAATTCCTGATGGTATCAGTGCAAAAGTTTGGCAAAAAATTGCCGACAAGCATTTGAAGCCATTGCCTCGTTGGCGCTTTTTGGTAAAAGAGCTTATTTTGTGGGGCTTGTTTTTTGTTTTTCTGTTGGTCGCCAGCATTGCCTGCGCTTTTATTTTGTTGGAATTTTTAAACGCTGATTGGGATTTGTATCCGCAATTGACCGGCAGTTTGATTGATTATATCACGATGATTTTTCCGTATTTTTGGTTGATTTGTTTGTCGGTGGTAGTGGTTTTGGCTTATTACAATTTCAGTTTGACGCGTCGCGGTTATAAATATGGATTGTTGTGGATTTTCTTGGGAACGGTATTTTTGTCCGGTTTGTTGGGGGCAGTGTTGTATTTTACCAATTTAGGGCAATGGCTTGATTCCATTTCACAAGAGTATTTGCCAAAACATCGTTTAATGGTTAGTCGTCAGTCGGAATTATGGAACCGTCCGGAAGAAGGTTGGTTGGGCGGGCAAATCATCATGATTGCCTTGCCGCAATTTGTGGAAATTAAATCTTTTGATAATCATGAGTGGTTGGTTGTTTTACCTCAAAATAATCAACGCGTGCCTTTGCGCGTGGGGGAATTCATTAAAATTTTAGGTAGTCCGATTGGTCCGGAAACTTTTGAGGCCAAAGAAATTCGTCCGTGGCGCAGTAATGATTGTCCTTGTTGTGCCGACCATGAGGAATCAAATGAGTCTTGTAAAATGGAAACCCGTCAGCATTTTATGCCTTTGCCGGCCCCCGTGAAATAAAATTTCATCAGCTTGCGTATATAATAGTAAGAGAGCCGGTTGATAATTTTTAAACCTTTTTATTGTCCTGCGCTCCAAAATGTGATTAATTCTTAAAAGTTTTAACTATGAAAAACAAAACCTTAAAAGTTTTTATTGTGATTTTTGTCTTGGGTAGTGTCTTATTATTGGCGAACGTGGTGGAGGCCAAGCCGGTACCACAGGCACGTGGTGGCGGCCAATGTTCCGGCGCTTGCCAAGCGCAGTCTGAAGAAGGTTGCGGTTGTCTACATTTGGACAAGGCGGTGGCGGAACAAATTCGGGCTGCCGTGGAAGCCAAGGATTATGATACTTGGTTGTCTTTAATGACAGCCAACGCCGATAATCCCGGGCATGCCGCTTTGTTGCAACGCATCAATTCCAAAGAGGAATTTGAAAAGTTTGTAACCGAAATGGCCGGTCGCCATGAAATCAATAAGGAAAAACGTGATTTAAAGTTAAAGATTCATCAAGCGTTGGAGGCGGGAGATTATGCAGCCTGGCAAGCGGCGGTGGAGGCGCGTGATGCTTTAATGCCAAACAATAATTTCTCCTGGAATGACAAAATTCAGAGCGAGGAAGATTTTCAGAAAATGCGTGAGATTCGCCAAATGAACAGTGAATTAAAGGGAAAGCGTCAGGAATTGGGTTTGTGCGGTTGTGTTAAAAAAGGAAGATAAAACTTGCTCAAAACCGATATTCACGATACAATATAGAAGATAGCGCTACTGATATACCAAAAAAGGACCCTCCTCGCGGAGAGTCCTTTTTTATTCTTATTATTTCAACTTATTTTTTGTTCTTGAAATATTCGCCCAAGCCTTCCAAGGCTTTTAAGGCTTCCACCGGAACCATCCAAACCGTGGTATTGGATTGATCAGAGGAAATATCATTAATGGATTGTAAAGTTCTTAAATGCAAAGCTCCCGGTTGGGCGCTTAACATGGCGGCGGCGCGGGAAACGTTTTCGGCAGCCGCTAATTCACCTTCGGAGCTGATAATGACGGATTTCTTTTCACGTTCCGCTTCGGCGACTTTGGCGATAGTACGCTTTAAGCTTTCAGGCAAAACCACATCTTTTAATTCTACGGAAAGAACATCAATTCCCCAATCATCAGTCATACCGTCAACGGCGGTTTTAATTTTATCGGCCACGGTATGGCGATCTTGCAATAATTGATCCAAGGTATATTCACCGACCATATTGCGCATGGTGGTTTGGGCCAATTGGCTGGTAGCGTAATAATAATTTTCAATTTCCAAAACCGCTTTGGCGGTATCTACGATTTTGTAATAAATCACGGCGTTAATGTGCACCGGAATGTTGTCACGGGTAATCGCTTCTTGATCGGGAACGTCCACCGCTTTGGTACGAATGTCCACTTTTTTTAAACTTTGGAAAAGCGGAATGACAAGGCGCCATCCCGGATTGATGGTGCGAGAATAGCGTCCCATGGTAAACAAAACCCCACGTTCGTATTGGTCGACTTGTCTTAAAAAAATCACCAACAGAACAATGGCAATTACTAAAATTGTGCCGATTGTACCGAATGCCATAAAATTTTTATTAATAATTAAACTTGCTTGTTAAGTTAATTATGGCGCGCCAAAGAAAAATAGTCAATTTGTGAATTGTTTGAGTTTTGTGTATAATGAAAAAAAGAATCAGCGTAATATTTTTATGTTGCGTAAAAAAACAAAAAAACAATTTTCAAAAACAACATTGGAAAGTGAATCAAAACTTTCTCCTCTGGAAAGAATAAAAGGGCGGCTTCCTGATTTGATGGAGGCTGATTTGGTTTTTATTCATAACAAGAAAGGTTTGTTGCGTAGGATGTTGCGTCGCGTTACCAAAAGTTATTGGGATCACATCGCTTTGGTTTTATTTCCAAAGAATAAAGAAAAGGGCTATTTTTATAATTTGATTATTGAAGCGGTTGATCCGAGTGGCATTGAAATTCACAAGTTAAATAAGTATTTAAATAATCCCGATAAATATGAAATCGGTATTAAGCGCGTGCCAAACATCAGTGAACAAACGAGACAAAGAATTTTGGCTTATATGTTGATGAATGTGGATGCTCCTTATTATAAATTAAGTTTCAGCAAGTTTTTATTTGCTTCCTTGTCAAAAGAATACAATGAGGAATTTTTGGGGCGACAACGTTATTCATGCAGTGGTTTTGTGCAAAAGGCTTTTTACGAAGCGGCCGGTTGGGCGGAGCGGGAGCATTTTATTTTCAGAGAAGATTTTTTGTCCCCGATGGAATTGCAAGAAATTACCACACCCGGTGATATCGCCAAGAGTGACAAATCAGAGTGGATTTATAATAAGCATTAAATATGAGTTGGTTGGAGAATCGTTATAAAAATAAGTTGGAGGCTTGGTGTAAATTTGAGCCCAAACTTCAATTGGCTGATATTATTTTAGTTCACACAAAAGGTTCTTTTATCGGTTGGTCGATCAGAAAATTAACCAGAAGTTATTGGGATCATGTGGCATTGGTGTTTGCAATTCCCAATCCAAAATTGCAGTTTTATAATTATTTGGTGATTGAAGCCAATCGTAAGGGCTTGGAGGTTCATCGAATTCAGGAATATCTTAAAAATTTTCGGCATTATGATATTGGTGTGAAGCGTGTCCCGGGGATGGATTTGGCAACGCGTGAACGCGTTTTGGCCTTTATGTTGAATCAGGTTGATCAACCATATGATTTGCCGCGCATTTTAGGTTTTGTTTTAAGAAGTTTTGACCTTGATGTTTTGAAAAA
The DNA here is from genome assembly GCA_036769805.1 of Patescibacteria group bacterium. GTDB lineage: Bacteria > Patescibacteriota > Patescibacteriia > DYGC01 > DYGC01 > DYGC01. The sequence goes on along the minus strand of DAIPKK010000029.1, from coordinate 1,162 downwards.
TTTTTCCAATTTGTTTGTTGATAAAAATGATTTTATTTGCAGTTCTTTTACGCAAAAAGCTTTTTATGAAGCTTTTCCTGAGAATCGCAAACAGGATGTAGTTTTTAGAGAGGGTATTTTTAAACGAAAAAAAACAAAAGAAGCATTTGTTGAGCTTCTAAATTATGTTTCCCCGGGGGATATTGGGAAGAGTGATAAAGCAAAGTGGTTATATAATGAACGCCGCTAAAATTATTTGTTGTTATAAACGAAATATTTATACATAAAATATGTCCAGATTGTGATGAAAACATAAGTCGCGGCTTTCATCCACAGATAGTTGAAGTTGAACATTTCTACCGTAACATACATAAATCCAAGTGTGAAAAAATAATTCCAAGTGAAAACGATGGCGTATTTTAGAAATGAACTACCAACCGCTACGTGTGACTTGAATGTCCAAATTTTTTGAATGGTATAGTTGATAATTGTGGACCCGATGGAAGCGATACTGACTGAAATTAATAAATACAGTGGAGTAAACTCAACAAGTAAATATAAAATCAAAAAGTCACTGGCCATACCGATGCCCCCGGATGTCAAATAACGTAATACCTCACCGATTATTTTTGTGACAATTCCATTTTTTTTCTTTTTGTTTTTCATTGGTCGTCGCTGACATTTTAAAATTTTTATTATCTTATCATATTTAAGCAAAAAAAAACAGGAGCAGTGCGCTCCCGTTTTTTATTTTTATAGTCCCAAATCCATACTGATATTTTGTGACTTATTGGCTTCGTCCACAAAGTCAAATTGGTTGGAGTGGCTGATATCGTCAGCGAATTCATAGCTTGGGAATAAGGAGTCCGGAATGTTGACGATTTGTTTTTGCCAACCGGTTCCGTACATATACCAAGCGACTTTTTCATTCATAATCCAGCGTAATTTCCCACCGGCTTCTACCGCGTAAACACGATTGTTACTCTTGAATTTAATCATTTTCACACCCGGTTTGTATCGTACATTATCCCCTAAAGGAATTTGAGATAAGGTTTCCATTGAATAGACTCGGACATAGCGGAAACTGTCATACCAGGTTTTATAGATATCACTGTTCGGGAAGACGTGGCGTTTGCCATCGGTGCCGACATAATAAACAATGTTGTCAAAGGTGGTGTTTGGG
>DAIPKK010000071.1:0-2353 GCA_036769805.1 Patescibacteria group bacterium | reverse complement strand
TAATCGCCGCGCTCACTTTATGTAATGGAAAACTCATCACCACCAAAGCAATCACCGCAAAATAGACCAACAATTTTTTCATTTTTGTCATAAATTTTTCTTGTTTTATTAATTTTTTATTTTTATATTTTAAAAAGCTTTTCATACATAATAGATTTTAGCATAAAATCAAGTTGAAGGCAAATTTTAAAAATTTAAATTCAAAAAAAGGAAAGCAAACTGCTTTCCCTGAACGAACAAAACCGAAACGCTCCTACTCCACGATCTCAAAGCGCTTCTTGTTGAAACTGATGTATTCTCTGCAGAAATCACACCAGTTGATTTTGAAGAAACGCTCCAACATTTCGGGAGGAAGCATGATGGGAATCAACCAAAACATCTGTTGAGACTTGTAATAACCATGATTTACCGCACTATGGTCAAAATTAGCATCAACATAATCATCAAATAATTGCACCTGGAGCTCCAATTTGATGTTATGTGTCCAGCCTTTATAATACGTGGCACGCCATTTATCGGAGGAAATCGGATTATCGTTTTCCATCACACGGTGCATTCCCGGAAAATAATACTCAATAAACCGACAAACCAATTCTTGATCTTCTGCATTGCCTACAACAAAGCGGCCACGCATAATATCAAAAATCAATTCGTACAAAGTCTTGCCGCCATCGTATTGCTTGCGCAAAACTTTGAACAGCAAAGACCCGATTGATTTTCTACTCCAATCACAATAGACGGCAACTTTCCGACCGTCCCAAGCAAGTTGCCTAACCGGCAACTCAAACGCCGGGTCAATATGAAAGCACCGATCAATCACCAATCGTTGATCAAGACCGATGACAAAATCATAAAACTCAAACTGGCTTGAATAGGCATCAAGTAGCATCGCCAAATTGGTAAGAAACCAATCACGACGTGCCAGCCAGCGACGATATTGCCACATTTCATCATCAATGCCGTCAGGCTTGGAAAGGTGAAGCATCCGCCACACATCCTCAACTGACGAAACAACGTTCTCCTGATCATTGATGTAGGCACGATAATGAGGTGGCACAAACTCATTGATTGCTCCCCGCCACTCAATTCGCCAAGCGTTCAACAAATGGCGAAAACTATCAATCGGATTAGGAAACAACTTATAACTTCCCCAAGGCAATCCCGAATCCAAATTTCTGGGAGAACCGTAAACGACTTGCATCTCATCCAAAAAGTCATGCCAAGTCAAATTAACATTAGAGTAATTATAGAGTGGCACCGGCTCCTTAACACCAACCAATTCGTCTCGAAACCGTAAAAACGATTTCCATAACAAGTTGTTGCTGAAATTCCGCTCACCTGCCTCATCGAAAGCGAAACGTAAAAGAGGAAATGTTTCATGCACTGGACCCAAATCAATTTGCTTCATTAGAACCCCTCCTTAGAAGCGCGGTTAAAGGTTAAAAAGAACTGAATTGCTATTATAAAAGGCGGGGCGGAGATTGTCAATCGCGGTTGGAGAAGCAAAAACGCGCCGTCATTGCGGCGACACAAAACACGACACACAAATCGTCATTGCGAGGCGTCCCGTTAGGGACGACGAAGCAAACCTGTGAAGTGTTAACCCAACGTGATTGCTTCGCTACCGCTCGCAATGACGGCGCGCCACCCACGTTCCGTTTAGCGATCCAAATACCGCCCCACGGCCACGCTGGAACTGAACATGTTCAACAGCAAGGCACCCAAGAATTGTCCGCCGAATATGAGATAAAAATTAGCTTGAAAATACCCTAAAACATCAACGTTCAAATCGGCAAAATACATTTGAATAAACTTCAGTAAGAACGGATAAACGATTAAAATGGTTAAGACCATCGCTAACATCACCGCGAACATCCCCTCAATAATGAACGGCCAACGCACAAATTTATTGCTGGCACCCACCAACTTCATAATTTGAATTTCCTCACGGTGATTATAAATCATTACTTTCACGGTGTTATAAACAATCAACATGCTGATAAAAATAAACAACAAAGTAAAAGCCAACAAACCGATTTTTATATTACCGGAAAAACTTTCCAGTTTACGAATGGCAGTTTCATGATTTTCATAACTGCGCTTCTCAATCAATTTATTAAAAACATCAGAATTCAAAGAAGCCATCACACTGTTGTAATCATCAATACTGTTCACTTTCAAAATCAACATCGCCCCAAAGGGATTACCACCGACTTCCGTAAGCGAGCGCATCATGTCCGGATTATCCTTATGCTTTTCCTGAAAATTCGCTAAAACTTGATCGGCGCTTACCAACTCCGTGGACTTAACCGTGTTTAAAGAATTCAAATATTCTTGCACGTGCGTGATTTCT
>DAIPKK010000028.1:9864-11923 GCA_036769805.1 Patescibacteria group bacterium | reverse complement strand
TCATCGTCCGTAAAACAACCAATAAAAAATCCCCCGATGGGGAATTTTTTATTGGTAGCCTCACGGGGAATCGAACCCCGATTACATGGATGAGAACCATGTGTCCTAGCCGTTAGACGATAAGGCCGAAAAATCTTTTATATTTTAATATGAGGAGGAATTGATGTCAAATTTAATTTGTGTTTTTATTGCCGCCCATTAGCCCGAGGAGGTAAAAATTTGAAGGTGAGCTGGCTTGGTTTTGGCGAAGCCAAAATCCGAACACTTTGTTTGAGTCAACCGTTTTGGCTTTGTAAAAGACAAAACTGTGACGAGTTTGTGAGGAAAAGTCAGAGAACCTTACAAATTTTCCGTACAAGCTAGTGGACGATGTTTTTTGGTGCCACCTTTTGTACACACAAAAGGTGGCGAAACTATATTTTACCTTGCCAAATAATTCCTAATCTCCGCGAACCACTCCTGTATGAAGCGGGCTTTTTCATCACTACTGTATTTGGCATTCAAATTAAACTCACTGATGATTTGATTGCCGTTTTCGTCAATGCCGACCGCTTTTTCCAAAGCGGCGAAAGTTCTGCCCGGCCCGCCACGATGGGTGCAGAATAAAATTAATTTCTTGTTTTTAATTTGATTGTCTTTTAAAAAACTGCGAATTGCCGGCGTGTAGCAGCCAAACCAGACCGGCGTGCCAATGGCGATTAAGTCGTAATCATCAAGATTGACTTTTTTGTTTGTCAGTTTAGGCAGATGTTTTTGAATCACTTGCCAGCCGCCTTTGATGTAATTGAAAAATCCCGGTGTTCCCAAATCATTTTCCGGCTCCAGTTTTAACATCTCGGCGTTAATGACGCTTTGCAGCTCTCTGCTCAAACTTTCAGTTACGCCACTGTGGGAATAGTAAACGATTAAGCTTTTCATATTTTTAATCTTAGGAATAAAGATTTGCTCTTCATGATTTTATTATTTCATATTTTAAAATAAAAAAACAGCCGAGCGGAGCGCGCGGCTGAGAATTGTAAGTTGCAAGTAATCATCATTCCAGCGTCGGAATGGTGACTTGGCTGATGGCGGCTTGGCGGTGAATCGCTTCGTTGAGGTTGAGGCCTCGATCTCGCCATAATTCCCGCAGAAACTGTTCCACATGCACGGGGCCTTGGGTTTCACTGTTGTAGGCCCAGGTGAAAACCACGTTCCCGGAGGGGAAGATGTTTTTTCGAAATTCTTCCTGGAGAAATTTGAATTCCGACAGCTCCATTACCCCCGGACATTTGGGATTGATGTCAACACCGTTGACGTTGAGTTTGTTGTCCGGACCGATTGCTTTGACTTGCCAAATCGCTTCGTTCTTAACAAACTCTTTTCCCATGAAGTAGGGGAGATAAAGGACCATCACTTTTCCGTTGGTAAAATAATTTTTACTTCGGAAAATGGGGAATAACGGCAGATCCTCCGGCGTGATTTTTTTGAGGTTTTCCTTGATTTCTCGGCTTTTGATGCTGAGAAATTGCAGATCCTCAATTTCAGTTACGCGGGATTTCAGTTTACCCAGGAGTAATTCAGTGACAAATACCATGTTTTTCGTTTTGTCCAGTTCATTGTCCACCGGATCAATGAAAAACGTGATGGTATCACTGAGCGAACACCAGATGTCGGCTGACTTGTTGTTTACATTTTCCGCCAAAAATTTTATAATTTCCTGGAGGATTTGAAAAATGTAAGCAATATTTTTTCGGCCTACTTTGTAGAACTCGTCCCAATCACGAAGATTGAGCTTGGAAAAATCTTTGTATTTGGTTTTGCCAAGATAACTTTCAAAAAAGTAATTGGGCGAATAACGCTCGGGTTGCATAGTGTCCTCCGTTTCTGTTTTAAAAATATAATTTTATAGTAATTTTGTCAATTATGAATATCTTCTTCCTGGATCGTGATATTGCCAAAAACGTTCGTTATCACAACGATAAACACGTGGTGAAAATGTGTTTGGAATACGCCCAACAATTGAATACCGTTGTCGCTGTTTTGAGTGGTACGGCGATTTATCGTCCGACGCACCAACAAC
>DAIPKK010000028.1:0-9764 GCA_036769805.1 Patescibacteria group bacterium | reverse complement strand
ACCGTTGTCGCTGTTTTGAGTGGTACGGCGATTTATCGTCCGACGCACCAACAACACCCCTGCGTTTTATGGTTGATGGAATCGCGTGAACATTGGTTATGGTTGAAAAAACTGTCTTTGGCTTTGGGCGAGGAATATACTTATCGTTATGGTCGTCGTCATAAAGCGATTGAAGAAGTGGTGAAAAAACTGAAAACGCCCAAGCTGCCGGATGTCGGTTGGCTGAGTGATCCGCCGCAAGCGATGCCGGAAAAGTATCGCGGTACAGACACGGTGGCGGCTTACCGACGTTATTACCAAAATGACAAGGCGCGTTTCAGCACTTGGAAAAAACGCCCGACACCGAGTTTTATGAAAAATTATCTTAAAAAGAATGATCAGTAAAAAATCTATATTCAAAATTATCGGCACGTTCGTGGCTTTCGGAGTGTGTGGTTTTTTGTTGTTGTATGTCATTAATTGGCGAATTGTCAGTGATAATCAACCATTGATTTATGAGGATTGGCAAGCCGCGCCCCACGCCCAAGCCGCGCTCCTCCTGGGGGCGCGCGTTTATTCCGACGGTCGCTTGAGTGATATTTTAAAAGATCGCGCCAACACCGCTTTGGATCTGTATAATAATGGTCAGGTGGAAAAAATTTTGGTCAGCGGTGATCACGGACAGACCACTTATGATGAGGTTAACGCCATGCGTGATTATTTGTTGGAAGCGGGGGTGGCGCCGGAAGATTTATTTTTGGATCACGCCGGTTTTGATACTTATGACAGTGTGTATCGAGCAAAATATATTTTTCAGGCGGAATCGTTGTTGATTGTCACGCAGAACTTTCATTTGCCGAGAGCCTTGTTCATCGCGCGGAGCGTGGGTGTGGAGGCTTATGGCGTTTCCGCCGATCGTCATCAATATGTGATGGCTCGTTATAATGATTTGAGAGAGATTTTGGCACGCGTTAAAGCTTATGGTGAAGTTTTAATCAACGCCCAGCCGAAATATTTGGGCGAAGCGATTCCTTTGAGCGGGGATAGCAAAAAGAGTTGGGATCGGGAATAGGTTTTTGGATAGAAAATTGATATAATATAAAAAAATAAAAACAACAAATATGAAAAACTCAAAATTAACTCCTAAGTATTTTCTCCGCAATTTTCTAATCGTCGCCTGTTTGGTGATGATTTGGCGTGGCGTTTGGTATATTTTGGATGCCATTGATAAATTTTTATTTGGCGGCAGTAATATTTGGACGGTTTTAGTGAGTATTTTGCTTGGTTTATTATTGTTGTGTTTGGTTGATAAAGATTTGAAAGCGATTGAGAAATTATAAATTTTAAAATTATGTATTTCATCACCGGAAATAAACATAAATTCGCCGAAGTGCAAGCGATATTGCCGCAAGTTGAGCAATTGGATATTGATTTGCCGGAAATTCAGGAAATTGATGCCAAGGAAATCATCAAGTCTAAATTGTTGGAGGCGCTTAAACACCAGTCCGGCGAGTTAATCGTAGAGGATACTTCTTTGTATTTTGATGCTTTGAACGGTTTGCCCGGACCGTTAATCAAATGGTTTATGAAGACTTTGGGGAATCAAGGTTTGGCTGATTTGGCAGCAAAATTCGGCAACAATCGCGCTCAAGCCAAAACAATCATCGGTTACGCTCGCAGCGCCGAAGAGATTTATTTTTTTGAGGGCGTGGTGACGGGGCGGATTGTGCCGCCGAGCGGTAATTCTGATTTTGGTTGGGATCCGATTTTTTTACCGGACGCTTATGACAAAACTTTTGCCGAGTTGAGCGCTGAAGAAAAGAACCAAATCAGCATGCGCCGGATGGCGGTTAATCAGTTGAAAGAGTTTTTGGGCTAGGTGGCAATCCATCGCAAAATTTGCTATAATATTTTTTGACGGAACATAAAACAATAAAAATAAAAAATATGACTTCCGCGATTTTGGCTTTGCCCCGCGACTTGCTGTATTTTCCCATTTGGTGGTATACGCGTGGCTTGCTGCGTTTTGCGCAATCTTTTGGTAAATCCCTGCGTTTTAAATGGCAGGAATTGGGGGTCGGTGTGTGGGTGAAAAATCTGTTCGTGCCGATGTTCGGGGTGCGTGATATTGCCGGTCGTTTGATCAGCTTTTTTATGCGTTTGGTGAATATCATCGGACGCTTTTTTTATTTTTTGATTTATGCGCTGTTTTTCTTTGCTTGGTTTTTATTGAAATTGTTTTTGCCGGCAGCCTTCGGCGCGCTTTTGTTTATTCAAATTTGGAATATTTTAATTTAAATCAATATGGCCGATAATAAAAATTTTACGCAGGAAACGTGGCAGAGCGCGCCTTTCATTTGGTGCGATCATTGCTTGGGTAGCGGCCAGGTTGGTGGCAAAACTTGTCCCGAGTGTCAGGGAATTGGCGCCGGCGTTTATTTTCAAGGAATTTTGTTTCACTGGTCCAAAGTTTACAACAGCCTTTTGGGGAAGATGAAAAAATTCAATTTGTTTATTTATCGTTTGATTAATATTATTTTGATGATTTTTGCGGCCGGTGGCGCGGGATTTTTGGGATGGCATATTTATAAAGTGTGGTTACAGACCGGTGAGTTTTGGTTTTTATTGGAGAAAACTTTTTGGTTGTCCGGTGATTGGTCAGTCGCCGCCTTCGCGCTCGGTGGTTTGCTCGTATGTTTTTTTGCTTACCGCGTGATGATGTACGGTGAGATTAAAAAAAGTTTGCAGCGGGTAAGTGATTTGATTTCTCAAGATAAAGCGGCGCCGGCGGGCTTGGCTTCGGCGGGCATCGCGCAGAGTATTGCCGAGTTGTTGCGCGCCAAAGTGCCGGTGGTTGATTTGTATCCTTACGCCGCTGATGGTTTGTTGTTTACTTTGGAACGTTCTTGGGATTTGGCGATTGCCGGTAAATCGCAAGAAGTGACGCCTTTGCATTTGTTGGGCGGTTTACTTGATGCCGGTGAGGTTCGTTTAATGTTGATGCGTTTGGGCATCAATCCGGCGGAGTTTGGCAATAAATTGGTTAAGGCGGTAATGCTACAAACGCGCAATGAAACACCAAATGTTAATGGCGGTAAATTGACTTGGAATTTGAATTTGCGCAAAGCTTTGATTTACGCCGGGCTGGATGCTTGGTCCAGTAATTTTAGACAAGTCGGTGACGTGAATGCTTTTTACAGTGTCGGTAGTTTGGATTACACCGTTAATCAATACAATTTGGTTAAGGATATTTTGGAAGAATTTAAAATTTCGCCGAACATTTTGAAAAATATTATTGAGTGGGGAAAAATCAAGCAACGTTTGAGTGATCATTTGGAATTGTTTCAAGAGTTGGCGCGTTTGAAACCAACCGGCAACATGAATCGCGCCATGACTTCTTTGGCGACGCCGTTGTTGAACAATCTCAGCCACGATTACACGCGTTCCGCCAGTTATGGACATTTTTTGCCATGCATCAACCGTGATAAAGAAATAAATGAGATTTTGCAATCAATTGAAAGTACGCAACAGAGTGTTTTGTTGGTGGGCCATAACGGCATCGGAAAAACTTCCATCATTGAAGGAATTGCGCAATTGATGGTGATGGAAAAAGTGCCGCCGCAAATTCAAGATAAACGTTTGTTGGTCTTGGATGTGCCGACTTTGCTCAGTTCGGTGTCTCCTCAAGAAATTCCCCAAGTTTTGCAACAATTGATTCAAGAAATCGGGCGATCAAGAAATATTGTTTTGGTTTTGGAGAATTTGGAAATGTTGGCAAATAATGTCGGCGGCGCGTTCAGTTTATTGGAGGTGATTTTGCAAGCTTTGGAAAATCGCGTGTTTTATTGTATCGCCACCACCACGCCCCAGGCTTACGTGGAATTTTTGGAAAACAGCAAAGTGCCTCAGGTAATGACGGTTTTGCAAATTCAGGAATTGGATATTGATTCCAATATTCAAATCATTGAGGGACAGAGCGGTTATTTGGAAAACAAGCATCAAGTGTTTTTTACTTATGATGCGATTGCCAAAGCGGTGAAATTAAGCGATGAGTATATTTATGATCAATATTTGCCGGCTAAGGCGATTAAGGTTTTGGAAAGCGCGGCGCTGGCGGTGAAACAGCAACGCGGTGGCAGCGCTATTATTTTGGGCGAAGATGTCGCTCAGGAAATCGCCGCTAAAACCGGTATTCCGGTAACGCAATTAACGCAGGATGAAGCGGAAAAATTATTAAATTTAGAAAAGGAAATTCATAAACGCGTGGTTGGACAAGAAGAGGCGGTGGAAATGGTTTCTTCCAGTTTGCGTCGTGCCCGCGCCGAGCTGCGCGATACCAATCGTCCGATTGCCAATTTCTTGTTTGTCGGGCCGACCGGTGTCGGTAAAACCGAATTGGCCAAAGCTGTTTCCGAGGTTTATTTTGGCAATGAAGAAGCGATGATTCGTTTTGACATGTCTGAGTATCAAGATAAAGCCAGTATTTATCGTTTGATTGGGCAGAACAAGGAGGGCGGTTTACTCACCGAAGCGGTGCGTCGTAAACCTTTCGCTTTATTATTATTTGATGAGTTGGAAAAAGCTCATCCCGATATTTTAAATTTGTTTTTGCAAATTTTGGATGACGGTCGTTTGACCGATGGTTTGGGACGAGTGATTGATTTCAGCAATGCCATTATTATCGCCACCTCCAACGCCGGCGCCAAGTATGTGCAAGCGGCGATCACTGAAAATCGTCCGATGGAAGAAATCAAAGAGCATTTGTTGACGGTGGAATTGCAAAATTATTATCGCCCGGAATTCTTGAATCGTTTTGATGGGATTATCACTTTCAAACCGTTAACCGCTGATAATATTTTGGCGATTACCCGTTTGTTATTGGTGAAAGTGCAAAAACGTTTGGCTGCCAAGCAAATCAGCGTGGAATTCAGTGAGGATTTTGTGCGTGAATTGGCGCATTTGGGCTTTGATCCGTTATTCGGGGCGCGTCCTTTGAAACGGGTGATTCAGCAGCGCGTAGATGACAGTTTGGCTAATCAATTATTAAGTGCTAAGATAAAATCGCGCGATAAAGTGATTTTTGAAGCGGGTGGCGCCATTCGCGTGGAAGAGGCGCGCCGTTTGTAATCAGCTCTTAATTTTATGTCTTATATTATTTTGATGGCGGCGGTTTTGGCGCTGTCGGTTTTGGCGGTGAAATTTTTTCAATGGCTGGCGTGGCGTTGGCGGATTTTGGATTATCCGCGGAGCGCTCGCAAGATTCACACTGAACCGATGCCCCTGACCGGCGGTTTGGCGATTGCCACGGCGTTTTTGTCGGCAATCGGCGTTTTGTATTTGTTTGATTTTTTTAAATTCATTGATTTTACTCCAAATAATTTATTGGCGATTGTTTTAGCGATTTTAATTTTGATGATTGGTGGCACGCTGGATGATCGTTATAATTTATCGCCGAAGTGGCAAATCGTCACGCCGTTTTTGGCCATCGCCGTGATTGTTTTTGGGGGCATTGGCGTGGATTTTTTGACCAATCCTTTGGATGGTTCACTGATTTATTTATCCGCTTGGATGGGCAATGCTTTGGCTTTTGTGTGGTTAATGGGCATGATGTACACCACCAAATTATTGGACGGTTTGGATGGTTTGGTGGGTGGAATGGCGTTTATCGGTAGCGCGGTAATCGCTTTGTTGATTCTAAATATGAGTTGGCTGCAAAGTGATGTTTTGTATTTGGTTTTGGCGTTTATGGCCGCTTTGATCGGTTTTTTGATTTTTAATTTACCCAAAGCCGGTATTTTCTTGGGGGAGGGCGGTTCGTTGCTGGCCGGATTTATGTTGGGTGTTTTTTCCATTTTGGCGGGCAGTAAAATCGCCACCACTTTGTTGGTGATGGCTTTGCCGATCATTGATACCGCTTGGGTGATTGCTTATCGTTTATTTCAGAAAAAACCGGTTTTTTCCGCTGATAAAAATCATTTACATCACCGTTTGTTGGCTTTGGGCTGGCGACCTTATCAAATTTTGGCCTTGATTTACACCATCAGTTTTTTGTTCGGTTTGAGCACGCTGTTGCTCAACTCTTTATTTAAAATGATTATTTTGTTATGTTTGATAGGTGGTTTGTTGATTTTTGAATATTATTTGACCGGTAAAACTTTAAAACAAGAAAAACTATGAAAAAATTTTTATTGATTTTGTTGTTGCTTTTGTTTGTTGGGAGCCTTGCCGTTTATTGGTTGTTTTTTTCGTCCATAACGGTAAAAGAAGAACTGCGTTTGAACGTCGCTTTGGGCTCGGCACCGAGTACCATCGCTCATCAATTGAAGGAAGCGGGCTTGATTCGCAGTGAACGCGTGTTTTTGTTGGAATTGAAATTTTTGGATAAAGCGGCTGATTTGAAAGCCGGTAATTATTTATTCAGTGCCGATTCTTCTTGGTCAATGCTTGATTTGATTGATTATTTGCAGAGCGGGCAATTGGCCGCCGAGCAGTGGTTGTTGCAAATTCGTGAAGGTGAGACAGTTTTTGAGTTTAAAGATCAATTGCTTGCGCAGGGAATTGACTTGGCTGACTGGGAAAATATGAGCTTGGTAGGGGCGTGGCAGAATCGCTTTACCTTTTTGCAGGGCGTGCCGGCCAATAACAGTTTGGAAGGCTTTTTATTTCCGGATACCTATTATTTTGAAAAACAGGCGGATTTGAAAAAAGTTTTGGAAACTTTATTAACTCATTTTGGGGAGCAAACCGCCGAGCTACGGCAAAGCGCGCAAAATAAGAATTTGGATTGGTATGAGGTTTTGCGAATTGCCAGCATTGTGGAATGGGAAGTGCGCACCCCCGCCAACCGCGCTTTGGTGGCGGATATTTTTTGGCGCCGCTACCACGATGATTATCTGTTGCAATCCGATGCCACTTTGAATTATTTGCGTGAGAAAAGTGAGCGCGTGGATAGCAATACCTACAAAGATTTGGAAAACGAATCTCCATATAATACTTATAAGCATATCGGCTTGCCACCCACGCCCATCAATAGTCCGGGTTTGGGCGCGCTCACCGCGACCGTCAATCCGACCGCTAATGACGATTATTATTTTGTGACCAGCTTGGCCGGCAATATTTATTATGCCAAAACGTATGAGGAACATTTGCTTAATGTCAAAAAAGCCAAAAATGATAAATAATTTTGCATTTAAAAATAAAACCTGTTAATATATTTTTTAATTAAGCTTGATTAATAAGCTTTTTAATCATTAAAATTAAAGTATGAAAGCGAAATCTTGTTGGTCGTGGCGGTTTTGGCCGTCTTTTTGGGGGCTTGTTCCTGGTGGGGTGGTGAAGAAACCACAACCGATACTACCGACACCAAGCCGGTGGCTGAAGATAAATCCATTGTGGACAGTGTGGCTGATGTTTTCAGCTCCGTGGAGCGTTGCGAATATGTGGATGAGGATGGTGCCAAGAGCGTGATGCACATTAAAGGTGATGAAATTTACGTGGAGGCTGATGCCGCCACTGCCGCTCCGGAAGATTTGGATATGGAAGGTTTAGTGACCGGTGATAAAATGTATATGTGGTCAAAGACTACTCGTGAAGGTTTATATTTTGACTTGGCCACTTTGACCGAAGAAGATGCCGTGGAAATGAAGGGCGTGGTGATTCGTTCCTCCAAGGATATGGTGGCTTTTTTGGAAAAAGAAGGGATGAACTGCGGTAAGAGCGAAGTCGGTGCTGAAAAGTTCACTTTGCCGACTGATGTGAAATTTATGTCTTTTGAAGAAATGATGCAGGGTTTTGCCGAAAGTTGGGGCGGTGAAGTTACTGAATAATTGATTATTTGTTGAATATTTGAATAAAAAGGGGCACCGGGAGGTGCTCCTTTTTTGTCTTGAACTGTGATTTCTCGGCTGTATGGGGTCATTCCAGAAAATTTTTAGTATTTCTAAAAATTTATCTGGAATCCCGTGGGCGAAGCTAGGTTTATTTTACATTTCTGTATTGTTATGCCGAACTTGTTTTGGCATCTGGAATGTAAGCAATGTTTTTTGATATAACCAAAAAACATCACTAACGTTGAGGGTTATAAAAGATTTAAAATTATTTTTATATAAAGTTCGGCATGACAAAGCCAACAAAAAAAAACCGCCAAACTGTATGAGCTTTGGCGGAAGTGTAATTATTAGTTTAGAATTGTGCCTATTTCGGATAGGTCCGATCCAGGCGATTCTTGGTGGCGATTTTGCCGGTGCCGTCCCGGTCAAACAGGTGCACCAGTAAAATGAACCATTCCATCACGAAAGTCTTGAGGTCCACCCAGTAGAACATCGGGTGGATTTTGACTTTCACGTTGTGGGCTCGCCGAAAAGTCACCCAGAAACGTAACGCGTGTTGCCAGTGGGTGACCACCGTGATTTCCGGTTTCTCTTCCTTGATGAGCGCCAGGCTCAAGGATATGTTCTCGTAGGTGTCCCGTGATTTGTCTTCCACGAGAACATTCTCCGACCATATCCTTTGAGTCCGTAACCAGTCTTCCATCAAGAGCCCGGCGGCCACGGTTTGGATGTGGGGGGGAAGAAAAATTCCGCCGGAAACGATGATTTTATCATAGCCACCTTTTTTCCAGATTCTCAGTCCTCGTTTGAGACGTTTCTTGGTGAACGTCTTTTTCAGCGAATTCAGCGGGGAGACCTCATTGCTGGGGATCATTAGATATCTCATGGAGATTCCTTTCTCTTTTTGGTTAGGTTGTTAAAAAACTGAATAAACTATAACACTTTTTTGTTTTTAGTCAATGTGTTCGTAATAATCCAATAATTTAGAAATGTATCATGTTTGACAAATTTTTTATCTTACTTTATTATATTAACAGTTATCCGCTGCTATAAGGATACTTTATGCTGGCACAGGTAGAGAACCTACCCGTGTTTTTCATATTTAAATTCAAAACTGTCTTTATGACAAAAAACAATGACTTCTTAAATTTTGATGGGGTGGTGGATGAGTTGCTGCCCGGCGCGAGTTTTCGCGTGAAGTTGGAAAATGGCCATCAGATTATGGCGCATTTGTCCGGCCGAATGAGAATGAATAAAATCCATTTGCTTCCCGGGGATAAAGTTAAGGTGGAAATGACCCCTTATGATTTGACGAAAGGAAGAATTGTTTATCGTTATTAGTCCAAATTTAATAATAATTAATTAAAAAACGCTTTATGAAAGTCCAAGCATCAGTCAAGAAGATTTGCAAGGATTGTAAGATCGTGCGTCGCGAAGGTCGGGTCCACGTAATTTGCAAAAACACTAAGCACAAACAGCGACAAGGTTAAAAATCATTAATTCATTAAAAGAGTTTCTAATATGGCTAGAATTGCAGGCGCCTTGATTCCGAACGATAAAAAAGTGGAATACGCTTTGCCTTACGTCTATGGAATCGGCTTGACATTGTCTCGTAAAATTTTGGCTAAAGTCAAAATTGACGGCAATATTCGTGTTAAAGATTTAACTGAAGATCAATTGAATCAATTACGCGCGGAAATCGAAAAGAATTACAAAGTGGAGGGTGAATTAAAACGTGATATTTTAGGTAATATTAAACGTTTGAAAGATGTGAAAGCTTATCGTGGCACTCGTCATGCCAAGAATTTGCCGGCTCGCGGGCAGAGAACCAAAACCAATTCTCGCACCGTTCGTGGCAATCGACGTAACACCGCCGGCAGCGGCAAGGTGAAATTGCAGAAAACCTAGTTTAATTAATTAACATTTAGATATTAATATGAGTACTAATGTGGAAAA
>DAIPKK010000070.1:0-2386 GCA_036769805.1 Patescibacteria group bacterium | reverse complement strand
AATCGCCATACAGGAATTGGTCGTTCCCAAGTCAATACCTAAAACTTTTCCCATAATTTTATATAATTATTTATTAGCTCCATTAATTTTAATCTGCGTCGGCTTTTTTTCTTCCACTTTTGGAATACTGATCACTAAAATACCATCTTTGTAATCGGCGCTGGCTTTATCTCCTTGCACCGGCAAGGGCAAAGCGACACTACGATAGAAACTGCCGATTTTCACTTCCTTACGATAATAATTCTTATCATCAATTTCCGTTTTCTTTTCCACTCTGCCTTTCACGGTCAAAACATTTTGATCATTGATGGTGATTTCCACCTTATCCGGATTAACATTCGGCAAAGGCATTTCCACCACCAAATCATCTTGCTTCATGTAAACGTCCATGCTGGGAACGATTACATCACCGGATTGCATCGGCCAATTTCGGAAAAATCGGCTGAATTCATCGTCAAACAAAGATTGTTCCAAAGGATTCCATTTAATTAAATTCATAGTTTTTTAATATTATGAATTAGCTTCGGCGATTTCTTCATCGCCTAGATTATTAACCACCACTTTCGCCGGAAACAACAATCTGTCTTTCAAATAATATCCGGCGCTCAATTCTTTCAAAATTTCATTGTGCAAATGCTTATCATCATGTTCGGTTTGCAAAGCTTCGTGACAGGCGGGATCAAACAATTTTCCGACAGTAGGAACGCGGGTGGCGCCCCATTCATTCAATAAATCAGTAATCTGTTTTTGAATATAGTCGGTGCCCAACTGCCAATTTTTCACTTTTTTCAAAAGACCGTCATCACTGATATTGGCTTGCAAATCATCAACAATTTGATTTTGACTGACCATTGCTTTGCGAAAATTTTCCCAAACCGGCAAAAAATCTTGAATGATTTTTTCTTCGCCCCAAGCCATCGCTTGGCTCTTTTGGGTCAACATTTCTTTTTGCAAATTCTGATAATCCGCCAAAGCGCGTTGCCAACCAATCAAATGCTCGTCTTTTTCCCGGCGCAACTTTTCCAATTCAAGTTCCAGTTGCTCCACTTCCGCTTGCCAATCACGATTATCTTGATCGTCATTATTTCCCTTATTTTTTTTAGTAAACATAGTTTTATCTTAAGATTTATGTTTCAAAGCACTTAGCAACGCAATATTCTTTTCGTAATCCATGCGTTTCGGCCCCAAAATCCCCACCACGCAACGCTTATCCCCTTCGTAAAAAACACTGATGATAGCGGCGCATTCCGGATGGAACGGATTGGTATCTCCCAAAAAGATTTTGATTTCCTCATCCATTTCATAAAAGATTTTGGAAAGCACCTCGTCCAAATGATCAATCAAATTGGAGAGATTACGAACCAGTTCATAATTGTTTTGAAATTCCGGCTTGGAGAACAAATTGGAAATGCCGGTATAAAACAAATCAAACTGCTCAAAAGCGACCATCACCGCCTCGCCGCTCAACTCGGCCAAACGCTTGGCCTCTTCCCGACGACGCGTGGACAAATCCGTCCAGTTTTGATTTTTCAACTCGTCCAATGACTCTTTCTGTTTTGCATTTAAATTCTTATTCTTGAAAAACTTTTGCAGAAAATATTGATAACCAACGTCAGTGGGAATGCGGCCGGCGGAGGTGTGCGGCTGGTAGATGAAACCGGCTGCTTCCAGGGCCATCATTTCATTGCGCACGGTCGCCGAGCTGATGTCACCACCATACTTTTGCGCCAACAACGCCGAGGAAATCGCTTCCGCTTCTTTGATGTATTCTCGAATTAAAATTTCCAAAATTTTTTCTTGACGCTCGCTCAACATATTTTAGCAGTCATTGAATAAGAGTGCTAAAAGCATTATAGCAATTTTTTTTTAACGGTCAAGTTTTTGTCATTGCGAGGCGCAAAGCGCCGAAGCAAATAACAAAAATTTTTAAAATATATGCGTTGGCTCTTCTGAATAAACACCGACCTTTGTCATGCTGAACTTGTTTCAGCATCTTTAATACGACGATTTGGTGATTATTCACCGTTTTTGAACAATGATTACACTGAAAAAGATGATTAAGATGATAAACAAATCAACAGGCCATCAGAGAAAATAACAAAAGTTGCCAAAATTTTAATTTACAGAAAAATAATTTATAAAAAAGAGCGCTGCCATTGCTGGTAGCGCTCGGTGACGATCTGGAAAGATCGCCTGATCGCTGGATTGACCTCCATCCTGCGAAGTAAGGAGACTTCTGTTTTTTCGGTACACGCGGCACCGAAACGGTCGCCAGTCACAAAACCGATAAACGATGAATCGTCACGCCTCCTAACAGCCGCAGAAATCCGCGGACTTGCCCGAAGGAGCGGACGGCGCCGGCGCACCGGGCGCGAAAGCCACGGGG
>DAIPKK010000027.1:0-12397 GCA_036769805.1 Patescibacteria group bacterium | reverse complement strand
TGAATTGGGTATGACAGCGGTCGATCCGGTTAATAAATTCAGCAGTCAAGCTTGTGTTTATGCGTCCGGTAAATGTTTGCGCGGTAGCGTGGAGACCGGTGCTTTATGTTCCAGCGATCGTGATTGTATCAGTGAGACTTGTCCGGGCTGTGTTTGTCAACCAAGTTTAGACAGTTTGTATAATCAGAGTACTTGTTATAACGCCTCCACCATGTCATTTGATGAGGAACAGGCCTTCTTTAATCAACCTGATTCTTACGTTTATCGTTATGAAGTTTTGGATGGTGGTGCCAATTATAAATTGGATTATCACTTGGAATATTTGAAACATGTGCAATTCAGCAGCGAAGGCACCAGCGAGAGTGATTTGATGGGCGTCGGTCAGTGTTATGCCGGCGGTACTTGGTGGAATGAAGGAGATGAGCACCCCAGTCAAGATTTCACTTTCTGTCGTTTGGGACGTTGGGTGAACAGTTGCGGTAATGGAATAGTTGATACTGAATTAGGAGAAGATTGTGAAAGTTCCGTTAACATGTGTAATGAAAAATTTGGCAATCAAAATTGGTATACCTCCCAAACTAAAACTTGCAGTAATTGTTTGTGGCAGGGTGTTTGTAGTAATATTCCGAGCAAGACTTGCGTTGACAGTCCAGACTGTCGTCAATCATATTCCATGGCCAAATGTGAAAGTCATCCTTTAATTAGTAGTGTGTCCGTGTGTAGTGGGGCTGGAGTTAATAACGGCAAATTATGTACAACCGATGAGGATTGTCAGCAGACCAAGGGGGAATGCCTTGGTTTTGAGGATTCTTTTTCCATTGGTCGATGTCAAATAAAATCGTCTGATTCCGGATCTTGGGTGAGTGATATTGCTTGTGTTGAAAATGGAGTCTGTTCGGATTTTTATAAATATTATTATTGTCAGGTGGAAAGTCCGATTGCTTGTATTAAAGATAATGTTAAGCAACTTGTGGATATTGATCAAAATAATTTGACTGAGAGTTGTGAGAAGTGTGCGATTAATACCGGTGGCGTCTGTTTGCCGGAAAAACATTGTGTGAATTATTTGGGTGAGAGCCAAGATCAATCCTTTTTCTGTTCTGATAGTCAGCAATGTTTAGATAAATTTGGTAAGGAATATGGTTCTTGTATGGCAACTTCCGACGGCTCAATTGCCGGTACTTGTTATACTCAAAATAATGAAAATACCGGCATGAAATGTTTTATGGCCAAGGACTGTTTTAATACCTTGTCGGTAGACTGCTCTTTATTGGGCGGCGCCGGTTTTGATGAAGCTGATTGTGGCGGTTATTGTGGTGACGGAACCATTCAATCGAGTCGAGAAGTTTGTGATTGGAAACATCCGGATTATTATTCTTCCAATAACCCCGATCAAAACAAAATTTATTGCAGTAACACTTGCAGTAGTTCTTGTCCGAGTGGGACCAATAAAAATGTTTTCTATCAAGGTGATTCTTATTTCTTAAGACGTTATTGCGTCGGTACCGGTGACAGTAATGTTGATGGTCAATCGTGTGTTGCCAATGATGATTGTCGGGCGACCGTTGGTGGTGTGGAGAGACAAGGAACTTGTCAGTTGGATACTTTGTACGCTTTGGATTTTGAAGCAGCCGATGGTTTCCCGAGCGGCGTGAATTTGTATTTGCCGCCGTGTAATCGTTTGGCGCAAGGTTCTTGGACTTGTCAATCCACTAACGCCGCTTATTTGAAAGACGGCGCTTGGTGTCATCCGGATTATGATGAACATTGTGTAGATAAAAACGGCGTTGTGGGAACTTGTACCGAAGCGTTTAGCGGTAAAGAACCGCCGGGATTTATGGCGGATATTACTTTGAATAATTTGCAAGCGCCAACTTTGAACGTGGTCTTTGTAATTGATAAATCCAGTTCTATGAATACTTATGATGTCAGTTGTGGTGATCCGAAAAATAATTCCGGAACGCAGAAGATTTGTGAGGTTTATCCGACGCCTTCCACTCGTTTGGTCTATTCTTGTATCAACGGACAGCCGGCCGCGCAGTGCGTGGCTGCCGGGGTAAGCGAATGTAAAGTCCGCGATTCTCGTTTTGAGTGTGCTTTAGATGCTTTGACCAATAGCACGACCGGCGCAATTCAAAAGCTGGTTGATTTTGCTACGGCAAATGGCGTTAATATTAATATGAGCGCGGTCTTTTTCTCTAGTGCTATCCCTGCAAAACCTTCTACGGTTCCGGCTTCCGGTGAGGAGCTTACTTGGTATAATTCATCATCGGTTAATTCTTTCAAAACTTTCTTAAGCGGTCAGGTAACTGGTGGTAGCACTTACACGGATGACGGTTTTGAAGTCGCCGCCACCGCCATTGCGTTAAAAGAAAATATCTTGGCGGAGTCCGACAAGGTCAGTGATAGTATTTTAATTTTGTTGACTGACGGTGATGTTGATGTTTCTCACAAGGCGGAAGCGATTGCCGCGGCATCTAAAATGAAAGAAAGCGGAGTGTCTTTATATACGATTGCTTATCCGCAAGCCATTACCAATACTTATTTGTGGTCCAGTGAATGTCCGGCAGATGAGTTGATGATTGAACCTAATTATTCAACATCGGTAAATCCTCATTGCGTTTCTGAACCGGCTTATGCTTATTCCAGTGCTGCCAACTTGAATGTCATTTATGATGAGATTATTAGTCGTATGACCGTTACTTTGACTGCAAATGCGTTGAGTGCCCAATTATATGGCGGACGTTATATGCCATTGCCCGGTACTTATCGTTGTAGCAATGAAGCGCAGTTATTGCCTTTGAACATTAATGTCAGTCAATCATTGCGCGGTAACATCAAATTGCAAAATTTGAAATTTAATTATTGTCCATAAAATTTTATGAAAATGAAATATTTGTTTTTGCTGACTTGCTTGGTTTGTGCGATGGGCGCGGCTTGTCAAAAAGACACGCCCCCCACGTCCGTCAATGAGACGGACGTTCCTACCACCACCGACGTGTTGGTGGAAACTTGTCAGGGAACGCCGGCTGAATGTTTCGCGGAGTGTGGAAAAATGTCCGATGCTTTACAAAAGGAAACTTGTTACTTGAATATTTTAAATGAACAAACCACGGAATTTTGCGGACAAGTTGAGGATACGGTTTTGTGTAATGAATTTTTTGTTTGGCAGTCAGCAATTAACGCCTCGGATTGCGCGCAAATAACTAATTCGTTGTGGCAGGCGCGTTGTTTTGAATCCTTTCCCGATACGCAAAAGGTTTTTAATGAGGCGGATTTTGATCAAGATGGTTTGAGCAATCAACGTGAGCAGGAATTGGGAACGGATTTTCGTAAAGCCGATACCGATGGCGATGGCTATTCCGATTATGATGAAGTCCAAGCCGGTTATGATCCGTTAACAGCGGCGATAAAATAAGGTACAATAAAAGTTACAGTGATCAATAAAAAATAAAAATATAAGTATGACAGATGAGCAAAACAATTTAGCTCCCAATAATTTACCGGTTGCGCCGGAACAGGCGCCGGCAGAAGATCCGATTGTTGTGCCATTGGCCAAGCCGGTCAATGTTCCCGGTCAAGCGCCGGAAGCGACGCAAGAGCCGGATGATATGTTCGGTGACATTGACAGTTTGCGCGTAGACAAGCCGGCGACACCGCAACAAAGCATCGCTCAGGCGCAGGACGCTTTGCCGGTGCGGAGCGGGGGTGGCGCTTCGTCCATTTTGATGAAATTATTAATCGTAGTGGTTGCTTTGGCGGTTTTGGCGGGCGCGGCGGTTTTGGCTTATCCTTATATTAAATCGATGTTAACAGCGGAAGAAGAAACCGTGATTGTTGAACCGGAAGAAATTACCGTGGAAAATCCTTATAACTTTGACGAGTCGGAGACGCCAACCGATTATGGCGTGACTGAAGAGATGGTGGCGAATGAAGAAGCAAATACGGCCGGTGGAAATCCTTTACCGACGATTAGCGAGCAAGCAGAAGATAATGAGGAATTGATGGTGGAGCCGGAAAAATCTTTGACGGAAATTCTTGGCGGTGAGGAAAATGTCGGTGGCGTTCCGGAAAATGAAGAACCGACAGATGAAGAAGCGCCGGTTGATTTAAATAAAGATACTGACAACGATGGTTTGACCGATGTGGAAGAAGAAAAATTGGGCACGCATACCATGAAGGCCGATACTGATAATGATGGTTTGTCCGATCGCGAAGAGGTGATGACGCATAAAACCAATCCATTGGAATTTGATAGTGATGGCGATGGTTTATCCGATGCCGATGAATTGAATGTTTATAAATCCAATCCATTATTAGCTGATACCGACGGTGATGGTTATACCGATGGCGTGGAAGTGAGCGGTGGTTATAATCCCAATGGCCCGGGAAAATTGGAAAATTAAATAAAATAAAAATAGAAAAGTTATGCCAGATTTAAAAATGAATCCTTTGGGGGGAGGCGAGCAGAGCAATCAGCCGACGAACAAATCGGTGCGTATGCATGTGATGCCTGATAATGTTTTAAACCAAGAAGAGCTTTATCAAAAAGTCAGCAAAGCCGGGCAGGTCACTGAAGTCAAAGAAACTCCGGGGAAACCCCTCACCCCACCCACGCCCCAACCGGCGCCACAAACACCGCCGCCGGCCATGTTTACTCGTCCTAGTGCTCCGGCCACGTCCGGTGGAAAGAGTAAAAAAATTATTATTATCGTTATTGTCTTGTTGATTTTTGCTGGTTCCGCCTTTGGTGCTTGGTATTGGTGGTCAAGACGCCAGGGTGATGACGCTAATTTGGCGGAATTGGAAAGAATTGCCGAGGAACAACGTTTAGCTGAAGAATTACGTTTGGCCGAAGAACAAAAGGCGGCCGAAGAGGCGGAAAAGTTGGCTGAAGAAAATCGTCAAAAAGAAGAGCGTGATCGTCAACGTATTAATGATGTGATTGCCAGACAAGAAGCTTTGAATTTGTATTTTGAAAAGAATCAAATGTATCCCGAAACTTTGCCTGAAAGTGGTGAGTGGAAAGAAGGTGAAACGGTTTACGCACAGGAATTGAAAGCCGATCCGGTCAGTGATAATGATCATAAGTATGTTTATGCTCGCGCCACGGAAAAATCTTATACTTTAACGGTGCGTTTTGAAATTGGTTTTAATAAGATCAGCGCCGGTGTGCATATTTTTAATGAATTGCAAAAAGTAAAAGCCGATGGCACGATTGAAACGGTGGAAGCCTTACCGGAGCCGGAATTGCCGACTCTTGAATCGGCATTGGATACCGATACTGACGGTTTAAGTGATGAAGAAGAAGCTTTGTACAAGAGTGACATCAATGTGAGTGATAGCGATGCCGATACTTACGAAGATGCTTTGGAAATTAAAAATTTATATTCACCGAGCAATACCGCGCCTCAAACTTTGATGGAGGCCGGTTTGGTGAGTGAGTTTATTTCCGAAGGACAATCTTATCGTTTGCTTTATCCGGTTTCTTGGAAAATGCAAAAAATTGATGCTGATGACAGTAATGTGATTTTTATTTCCGCTAATCCCAGTGAATATGTGGAATTTAAAATTGAGGAAAACGCCGGTGAATTGGCCTTGTCGTCTTGGGTGAAATTAAAGATGACCGGTGCGCCTTTAAAATTTAAAGCCACTTATTCGGAGGAGATTATTGAAAATAAAGACAAGTCTTTGCAGGGAATTTTATTGCCGGAATTTCACATGGCATTTTTTGCCGACGGTAATAAAATTTATTCTTTAACTTATCAGTTTGACCCGACTAAACCATTATCTTATCAAACAACATTTTTGATGTTCGCGAAAAGTTTTCGCTTGCTTGCTAAGGAACTGGTTTTGCCTGAGGAATCGGCTGAAGGAACGGCGACGGAGGGTGAGAGTGTGGTTGAGGGAGAAGGTGAAGCTACGGAAACCTCTACCGAGGAAGAAACCACAACTCCCGATGAAGAGGCTTTTAATGATCAATTAAATGAATTTTTCTCAGAAGCATTGCCGGATGAAGGAGCCGAAGAGGAAATTCCGGCGGAGGAAGGCGGTGTGCCGGAAGCTTCCGGAGAATTGGATAGCGGTGAAGAAGTGGATACCGGCACTCTTTAGGCTTGTTTTTACAATTAAAGTTTGTTAATTTTCCCTTAAAGTCAATAAAATTACTATATGAAGAATCTGCGGATAAATTTGCGGGATGAACAGAAATTGCTGGATTTTGAGTTGCGTTATCTGGCGGCTTTGGAAAAGTTGATTTTGGGAAAGTTTCCGGAAAGGTTTCAAAGCGCCGATGATTTTCAGATTGACGTGGCAATTGTTACCGACGAAGAGATTAAAAACTTAAATCGTGATTATCGTCATAAAGATTATGTCACTGATGTTTTGAGTTTTGCTTATGAGGAAAGCAGCGTCGTTTTTCCGGTTTCCGGCGAAGCTAAACCGCTGGGCGAAATCATGATCAGTTTTGATCAGGTGAAAAGACAAGCGGTGGAATTCAAGACCGGCGTGGAAAAGGAATTTTATTTATTGTTGATTCATGGGATTTTACATTTATTGGGATATGATCACATGGAAGATGAAGAAGCAGCTGAGATGGAAATGTTGGAAGATCAAATTTTACGAACTTTATTTAATCTTTAATATGGCCAGACAAAGTTTTTTAAACAGTTTGAAAAATGCCGCCAAGGGTTTTGTAAAAACCGTTCGGGATGAGCGGAATTTGCAAATTCATTTGTTGGCAACGTTTTTGGTTTTGTTGGCCGGTGCTTTTTTTCAAGTGAAGATTTGGGAATGGATTGTTTTACTGTTGGTTTGCGGTTCCATTATTGTTTTGGAATTTTTGAATACAATTGTTGAAAAAGTGGTGGATTTTATGAGTCCTAAGATGAGCTCTTACGTTAAAACCGTTAAGGATATGATGGCGGCGACGGTTTTAGTGGCGGCCATCGGTTCGGTGATTATTGGAATTTTAATATTCGGACCTTATATTTTGAGATTTTTTAATTTTTAAATTTTATGAAATTCTCTGATTCATTTTTCAACCCGCGGGAACGTGCTCCACAGCCGGAGCACCGCCCTGATGGTTTGGTCGTGACATCCGGAGTGGTCGCGAAGAGTTACAAAATTGTTGATGAGCGTACGAATAGTCCTTTGTATAAGGCTGTTCATCAATGGGCGGAGGAGCATAATGTGGAGATTTTAGCTTTTCAAAATGGTGTTGGAAAAGTGCTTACGCCTGGAGAACATCGGATCATTGATGAAGATAGTTTACCGGATTTTGTAAAAAAACATTTGCGATTTAGATCATTTTAAAAAATAAATAAAAATTTTATGGAAAAACCGAAAAATTTAAATGTAATGTCTTTGCCGGAAAAATGGCCTTCTGATAAGTGTGAGCGTTATCAAGCGGTAATGGATAAAGTGATTACTTTAGGCAGTGAGATTAAGATTTTAGTTGATTCCAATCGGGAAGCTTTTTATTCAGATGAAGATAAATATCGAGAAAAACATCATGAAATCCGCCAAAAAGCTATTGGTTTACGTAGTGAATTAGCGGAAACTATTTTATTGTTGGATCGTTGGGTAAATGAATTGGGATTACAAGATTGGGCTTACAAGGAAAATATGAAAGAAATTTCCAAGATGGATGGTGATTCTTAGTTTTTTCTTGCGCTTTTTGTCATTTTCTGTCAAATTATGATTTATGAACAATCATTCCATTTTTAAATTTAAGATTTTCGTGTTTGGCTGCCAAATGAATAAAAACGATGCCGAGCGCGCCACCACGTTCCTACAGTCACTCGGCGGACAGCCCGCCGACGACGAAAACGAAGCCGATTTGATGGTGGTTTTGGCCTGTTCGGTGCGCCAAAGCGCGGTTGATCGTTTGTATGGTTTGGCCCGAAAATGGCGCTTGCGAAGCAATCCGCCGGTTTTGTTGTTGAGCGGTTGTTTGCACGAAAAAGATCAGGAAAAGTTTTTGAAAAAATATGATTTGGTTTTGAGTATTGAAGATTTGCCGCGTTGGGGTAATGAGTTGGCCTCATATTTTTCGATTCAGGAATATTTACAAACTCAATCCGAGCAAGGTGATTATTTTGCCATCAATCCGGATAGTCAGAAAAAATATTCGGTTTTTGTGCCAATTATGACCGGTTGTAACAATTTTTGTTCTTATTGCATTGTGCCTTATACCCGGGGGAGAGAGCGTAGCCGACCGGTAGCCGAAGTTTTGGCGGAAGTGAAACAAGCGATTAAAGATGGTGCCAAAGAAATTATTTTTTTGGGACAAAATGTAAATTCTTATGCGCCGGCGGATTCAGAAACTTTTAGTGTGGAAAATCCTTATAAACAATCGGCCTTTGCCAAACTGTTGTGGGAAGCTAACCGTTTGCCCGGTTTGGAAAGAATGTATTTTACCGCCTCTCATCCCAAGGATATGTCGGACGAGGTGATTGATGCTTTAGGTTTGAAAAAACATCTTAATTATTTGCATTTGCCTTTGCAGTCCGGTTCGGATACGGTTTTGCAACGGATGAATCGTAAATATACGGTCGCTGATTATTTGAAAATTGTGGAAAAAGTGCGCCAGGTTCGTCCTAATATCGCTTTGGGAACAGACTTTATTATCGGTTTTTGCGGGGAGACGGAAGCAGAATTTCAGGAAACTTTGGACACTTACAAAAAAATTAAATTTGATATTTCTTATCATTCCAAATATTCGCAACGTCGTGGCACGGTGGCCGCTAAAACCATGAAAGATGATGTGCCGCTTGATCTTAAGAAAGAACGTTGGTTTAGAATTCAGCATTTGATGGAAGCGATTACCAATGAAAAGAACAAGCAATATCAGGATCAGGTTTTGTCGGTTTTGTTTGACGCTTATGATGAAAAGAAACAATTGTTGAGCGGGCAGTCGCGGGAATTGAAATTGGTTTTTGCGGAAGGCGGCTCGGCGGATGATGTTGGTAAAATTTATGATGTTAAGATCGATAAAACTTCCACTTGGGCATTGTGGGGAAAAATCATAAAATAAAAATATGTTTAAAAAAATTATCGCGGTCTTGGGTGCGACCGCTTCCGGAAAATCCCAAGTGGCACTGGCTTTGGCTAAGAAATATAATGGCTTTTTGATTTCCGCCGATTCCCGCCAGATTTATCAAGAATTGAATATTATTACCGGTAAAGACGTGGGTGAGTGGAAAAACGGAGTTTATATGGTGGATGGAGTGGAAGAATATTTGGTGGATTTTTTGAATCCGCGGGAAACTTACTCGGCCGCCCAATATCAAACAGCGGTTTATGATTTGTTAAAACAAAAGGAGAGCGAGGGTCGTGTGCCGATTTTGGTTGGCGGGACCGGTTTATACGCGCAAGCGGTTTTGGATAATTATCAGTTTCCTCCGGCTTTGGATGAAAAAATATCTCAAGATTTAAATACGCGCTATGCCAATGAGGGTTTGGCGCCGTTGGTCGCGGAATTGAAAGCGCAAAAGATTGATTTGGGTGAAGGTTTTCAGAACCCCCGCCGCGTGCTGCGTGTCCTCGCTTATTTTTACCAAACTGGCGAGAATTGGCTGGAGCGGCCGCTTTGCGGCGCGCGGCCGTTTGTGGAAACAGTCCGTTTGGGGATGGCGTGGCCGCGCGCCGAATTGTACCAACGGATAGAGCAACGCGTGGATGGAATGATCGCTCAAGGCGCTTTGGAAGAAACTCGTGATTTGTATCAAAAATATGGCGAGAATTGGCCGGCGGTCGATAGTTTGGGCTATCGCGAATTGATTGCTCATTTAAAAGGCGAATTGTCTTTGGATGAAGCGATTGCTTTGATGAAAAAACGCAGTCGTAATTATGCCAAACGTCAAATGACTTGGTTTCAAAAGGATCAGCAAATAAAATGGGTGAATCCGCGTGAGTGTTTACTAAATGACGATTTTGTTTTATAATTAAAAGAGTGTTTGATCATTCATAAATATTTCAATATGAAAAAATTCTTAGGAGCCTTATTTGCTTTTTGGATGGGAATTTTTCCCGGTGTCAGCAAAGCTGCCACGCAATGCACTTATAATGGTAAGGAAATTCCTTGCGAAGATATGCCCGGTTGGATTTTATGGTTTGTTTTAGGGATTTTTGTGTTGGCAATCGCTTCTTTTGTTTTTTGGATTATGATGTTGGTTGATGCCGCCAAGCACAAAAGTGATAATCAAGTTGTTTGGATTTTGGTGATTTGTTTGACCGGTATTATCGGCGCTTTGATTTATTATTTCGTGGTCAAGCGTGAGCGCGATGATCACGATAGCAATCAACCGACTTTTCCTCCTCGTAACTAATTGTTAAATCTTTATGTTTATTTTATCGTGGCTTTTTGAATTTGTTCGTGATTCCTTGTTGTCGACGGTGGATTCCTGGTTTGCTTTTTTGCCTTTCAGTATTTGGACGGCGGTCTGGCAGGGTTTTGCTTTGTGGTATGCCGCGCGCAATCGTCAAATCGCTTGGTTTATTTTGTGTTTGTTATTTGCTTGGGGCGGGGTTTTGCCGATGTTGTATTTGTCTTTGTTTAAAAAGGATAAGAATTTGCCGCCGGAGGATGTGAAGAGCGTGTGGGCGGATTAGGGTTGTCACTGAAATGTTTTTTTGTATTTTTGCGTATTAAATAATGTAGAGCCAGGCAGTACCGGGGATGACCGGTGTGAATTTTTATTCGCCCTAGTTGTCAACCGGTATTGTCTTGCAAAAACCCTTTGCTTATATTAAGATATTTACACAAAACCTATTCTAAATAATAAAAATAAGGTATGGAAGAACACAATGTGAAAAACGGCAATGACAAGCCATCGTTTTTGTTGGGATTTTTCGTGGGTATGAGTATCATCAGTTTGGTCTCATTTTTCGTCTTGTTTGGTTTGATGTGGAAGTTGAATGGTAATGACAGCAGCACTAACACCGCCAGCGCTACCGGTAACACCGTTAATGAAACCGGAGAAGTGGCTGATTCCGGCTATGGACAATATCCGGCTCCGGAAGTGAAAAACGCGACTGCTTTGAATGCCAAAGATCACGTTTATGGCAATAAAGATGCCAAAGTCACCATTATTGAATATTTTGATTTTGAATGTCCATATTGCAGCAAGAATTTTGCCACTATGGAGCAAATTAAGAAGGCATATGGTGATAAGATTAAGGTTGCCTACCGTCATTTTCCTTTGGATTTTCATCAAAACGCCCATCCGGCCGCTAAAGCCAGTGAATGTGCCGCTGATCAAGGAAAATTCTGGGAAATGCATGGGAAAATCTTTAGTAACCAAGCTTCTTTGGGAACAGCCGGTATTTTTGTTACCTGGGCGAAGGAATTGGGCTTAAATGAAGGTACTTTTACTCAATGTTTTAACGGGGCCAGTAAGGATGCTTTAATCCAAGAAATGATGAGTATGGGTATGTCCGATGGCGTTCAAGGCACTCCGGCCGTGTTTATCAATGATAAATTCGTTTCCGGCGCCTATCCTTATGAGTATTTTGCGCAAATTATTGACGAAGAATTGGCCAAATAACATATTGACAAAAGCCGCTTAGTACCATATAATTTCACTTGTCATTCAAATTTTTAAATTATTTATATTTGATGCTATGGCTAAAATCGCAGTGATCCAAACCGGTGGCAAACAGTACACCGTAAAAGAAGGAGACAAAATTACCATTGAAAAAATTGACGGTGAAGCCGGAAATGATGTGCAATTTGACAATGTTTTGTTGGTGGCTGATGAAGCCGGAACCGATTTGAACATTGGAAAGCCGAATACCGGTACGACAGTGGCCGCGAAAATCGTGGAACAAAAACGTGCTCGCAAGATTCGCGTTGGTAAATTCCATAATAAGACTCGTCACCACAAAGTGCATGGTCATCGTCAGCATCAAACAGTGGTGCAAATTGAAAAGGTTTAATTTCCTTTCTCTATAAAAAAATCCCCCAAACGGGGGATTTTTTGTTATTGTAAGTTGTTGATAGCAATCTTATAACTCCTTTCTACCCTTAAAAGCATTGGCTAAAGTCGCTTCGTCGGCATATTCAATGCTTGCGCCCATGGGCATCCCTTTGGCTAAACGAGTGACTTTTAAATTGTAAGGTTTGAGGATTTTTTGTAAATACAGGGTGGTGCTTTCGCCGTTGATGTCAGCATCTAGCGCCAAAATAACTTCAGTGGTATTTTTTTCATCCAAACGTTTTAGTAGACTGTTAATGCTTAATTTATCGGGGGTAACGCCTTCCACCGGGTTGAGCGTGCCTCGCAGAACATGATAAAGCCCGTTGTATTCATGGAGATTCTCAATGGCAATCAGATCTTGTTGGCGCGCCACCACGCAAATCACGGTTTGATCGCGTTGGCTGTTTTGGCAAATC
>DAIPKK010000026.1:0-12432 GCA_036769805.1 Patescibacteria group bacterium | reverse complement strand
ATTCAAAAAAGATCGAGATGAGCGTTTGGAGCGTTTGGAAAAAGCGCGTGAGGAAGCGAAGTTGGCTGATGAACAGCATCAAGCTGATTTGAGCAATGAATTGGCGGCGGTGGTGGAAGAAGAACGGACCATGGAGTCTTCCCCAAAAACCGTAAAAAAAGTTCCTAAGCCAAAGAAGTCTGCACCGCAATTTTTCGATGAAGAAAAAAATACCGAAGATGAAGTACCGAAAGATTTTTTTGACAAAGGTAATCCGCCGAGTAATTTGCCAATCGGTTAATCTCAATTAAATAAAATTAAAAATAGATAATTATGAGCGAAGCCAACAAGGATCATATTACCCTGTTCGCGCAAACCAATTTTCGCAATAAAAAAGTGAAGTTTGGTATTAAGACCGACGATCGACGTCGTCATATTTATACTATCGGTAAAACCGGTATGGGTAAATCCGTGTTGTTGGAAAATATGGTGATTTCCGATATTCGTAACGGTTTTGGCGCCTGTATGATTGATCCGCATGGCGATATGGTGGAAAATATCATTAAGTGCGTTCCTCGCAACCGCGTTGAGGACATCATTTATTTTAATCCGGCGGATGTTGATCATCCGTTCGCGTTTAACGTCTTTGAAAAAGTGGATGTGAAATATCGTCCTTTGGTGGCCAGTGGCGTGGTTGGCGTGTTTAAGAAAATTTGGGCTGATTCTTGGGGACCACGTTTGGAATATATTTTGAATAATTGTATTTTGGCTTTGTTGGAAGCTCCGGATAGCACGTTGTTGGGCGTAATGCGTATTTTGACTGACAGAAAATATCGTGAGCAAGTGGTGCGCGAGGTTAGTGATCCGATGGTTAAATATTTTTGGACCAAGGAATTTTCCAAATATCCGGATAAAGAAATCGCCACTATTATCAGTCCGATTCAAAACAAGGTGGGACAATATTTGTCCAATGCTATGATTCGTAATATCGTGGGACAGCCGGTTTCCACCATTAATTTAAGAGACGTGATGGATAATCGCAAAGTGTTGTTGTTGAATTTGTCTAAAGGTAGAGTCGGGGAAGACGCCAGTGCCTTGTTGGGCGCTTTGATGATTACAAAAATTCAGTTGGCGGCCATGAGCCGCGTGGATATTCCGGAGAAAGAGCGCGAGGATTTTTATTTATATGTGGATGAATTGCAAAATTTTGCGACCGACAGTTTTGCCGGGATTTTGTCTGAAGCGCGTAAATATCATTTGAATTTAACGATGGCCCATCAATATATTGAACAGTTGCCGGAAACCTTGCAGGCGGCGGTATTTGGAAATGTTGGGACAATGATCGCTTTCCGCGTGGGCGCGACCGACGCTGAGTATTTGGCCAAAGAATTTGCACCGACTTTTATTGAGGAGGATTTTGTTAATTTACCGAAATATCATATTTATTTGAAATTGATGATTGATGGTATCGCTTCTCAGCCGTTTAGCGCCAGCACTTTGCCGCCAATCGGTAAGATAGAAGGTTTTGAATCAGCGGTGATTGAAAATTCTCGTTTGAAATATTCTCGTCCGGTGCAGGTGGTGGAAAATGAAATTTTAGAGTGGTGGAATTTGAATGATAATAATCGTGCCGATTTGGAAGAGCGTGTGGCGCAGGAAGAGAAAAAAGAAAGCAAGGAGGAAGAAGAAATTTTGGCTGATTTGAGTGAGACCGTCAAAGACCAAGTAACGAAGATGATTAAACAAAGTCAGGCGGAGCGGGCGGTTAAAACCGAAAAAGTTTCGGAAAAAGTAACGGCCGTGCCGACTAAAAAAGACGATGAGGAAACGATTGTCGCGCCTGCGGAGCTGGAAGTGAAGCAAGTTCCTGGTTTTGCCAAATTGGAACAAAAAGCGACCGGACAAGTTAATGACGATAAAATCAATTACGACTCGGTTGATTGGTATAATATTGAAAAGAAAACCAAGGAAGTCAGTTTTGATGGTAAATATGTTTGTGATGTTTGTGCGGCTGATATGTTTTTGGATTTTGCGCCGCGTTTGGATAAACCGATTTTGTGTCAAAAATGCGTGAAAAAACGCGATAAGTTTATGAAGCGCGTGAAGCGAGAAAAAGAAGAGGCGCGCGCCCTCGACGTCGCCGAACGAGCCGCTGACCGCCGTTTGGGTAAAGTGATGAGCGCTAAACCGGAAGCCCCGGCGCGCGCCCATGAAAGACGTGATGTGCCGGAAAAGCGTTTTGAACAGCGCTCGGAACAACGTGAACAGCGACCGGATAATCGTTCCACAGGCAAACCCAAAGGCAGTAATTGGGGAATGATGAAAACCACCGCCTCTCACCAACAAGGTAAGCAGAGCGCGGCGGGCGCCCCACCGGCGCAAACGTTCCGCGCTGAACCACCGCGCCGCCCCCCGCAAACTGTCACTCAGAATGTCCGCCCGCCGCGCGTTGATGAAGATTTTGATGATGATTTGAAAAAATTATACGGTGCCGATGAGAAACGACCGATGCCCGCCCCGCGTCACCATAAAAAACCGGATTTACCGCCGGCCACGATTCGGGTGGTGGGACGACCGCCTGTGAAAGCGGCTGACTCACGGGATGAGCGTGCTCCTGCGGGGCTCGCCATGACGGTGGGGGCTAAGACGGACAGTGGCAAGGCACGTGATGAGCGCCCACCTGCGGGGCTCGCCAAGACGGAACAACCGGTCACGATTAAATCGGCCGCGAGCGTGCCGGAACAAAAAATTTCTCACGAGCATTTGCATTATCATGTTCATACTAATTTACCGGCTGATCAAATTAAATTGGAAGGTGCTGAAATGGAAAAGGAGTTACCCAAAGCATCGTTTAATCCCTTCGGCGATGATGATAATCCGCCAATCAAAAGCGGTTTGAAAGACTTGGCCCCCGGCGAAGAGGTGAGCTTTTCCAAAGATGACAAATAGTCAAATAAATGATATAAAAATAACAGGGACTTTGTGTTCAAACCTTGTTATTTTTTATTAAAATTTTTGAAAAATAAATCATAAAATTTAAATTATGCGGACGAATTTTTGGAAAAAATTTTTTCGCGGTGGAGCGTTGACTTTTTTATTGGTCAACGTTTTTTTATTTTCACCGTTGAATTTCGTGAGAGCGGGAGAAGGTTGGCAAATTGATGATTATCAGGTTTTGATGAAACCGCTGGCCAATGATTATCAAATTGAGGTGCAAGAAAAAATCAATGGAAATTTTGTGACGCCGCATCATGGGATTTATCGTTATATTCCGGTTTTCATGAAAGATACGGCTTTTACGCAAGCGCGGTTGTTGGTGGATGATGTCAATGTCACCATTGATAAGAATAAAAATCATCCTTATACCTATAGCGATAATGGGAATTCTTTGTATTTTAAAATCGGTGATCCGGATATTACTTTTACCGGGCCACGTCTTTACAATATTGATTACACTATCATCAACGGCGGTTGGCGTTATTTTGAAGATAAACAAGAAGCGGAAATTTATTGGAACGCCGTTGGTACTGATTGGCCGGTGAATATTCAACAGGCGCAAGTGGTGATTGATTTTTCCGATTGGTCAGGTTTTGATTTGTCTCAAGCGCCAAAATCTTGCTATACCGGAATTTATGGTTCCACCGCGCAGGATTGTGATATTAGAGTGGAGGGGAAAAAATTGATTGTCAGTAGTTTTTATGAGTTGTTGCCGGGCGAGGGTTTGACCGTCGCGGTGGCCGTGCCTTTGAATTTGGTGCCGCGCCCGAGCACTTGGGAAACAATCATGTTTTGGATTAAAGCCAATGGTATGGCGTTTATTCCTTATTTGTGGTTGTTGGCTTTGATTTATGTTTGGTTTAAGTGGGGGAAAGATAAAAAAGATGAGCGTGCTTTGGTCGTGGAATACACGGCGGTTGATCAATTGCCACCGGCCCCGATGTATCAAGTGTTGAAGCAACGCAGTAATAAAGATTATTTGACCGCGGAAATTATTTATTTGGCAACGCGCAAACATATTAAGATTGAAAAGATTGAGAAAACCGGATTTTTTGGTGGAAAAAGCGACGATTATGCCATTGTCTTGCTAAATAAAAATTACGCGCAGGATCAGTCCTTGGCCGCTTATCAAATAATGATTTTGGATTTATTGTTTCATTCCGATGCGGAACGTTTTGTCGTTGGTGACGCTAAATATACCATTCGCGGTGAGCGTTCTTATTATCAAAGACAATTTACCGGCATTCAAAAGGCTATTGATAAACAGGTTAAAGATGGACAATATTTTGCTTTAACACCCAATGCTTCAATGTTAATTATGGTTGGATTTTTGGGTACTCTATGGTTGAGTATTATGTTTGCTTCTTCCATGAATGAGTACTTGATTCCCTTGTTTATGATTAATTTGCTGATTGTATCAGTGTTTATTTTCTTGATTTGCTTTTTTGGCATGGCTAAATACACTGACAAAGGTTTGGACGCTCGTTGGAAATTGCGTGGGTTGGAAATGTATTTGAAAACCGCCGAAGCTGAGCGTTTCAAATTTGGCGAATTGACTGATTTGTTTGAAAAATTATTACCTTACGCGATTGCCATCGGTTTGTTGGGGAAATGGTTGCAAATTATGGGGCAAATCTACAAAACTCCACCGGAATGGTATAATGATAAAGATTTCGCCACCATGGGCGTGGCCGGTTTATCTAATTCTTTGTTGAATATGGGGAGTGCTTTGAGTAGTGCCATGTCAGATGCGCATTCTTCCGGTTCCAGCGGCGGCGGTTCGTCCGGCGGCGGTGGTG
The DNA here is from genome assembly GCA_036769805.1 of Patescibacteria group bacterium. Taxonomy (GTDB): domain Bacteria; phylum Patescibacteriota; class Patescibacteriia; order DYGC01; family DYGC01; genus DYGC01. The sequence goes on along the minus strand of DAIPKK010000026.1, from coordinate 7,657 downwards.
GCGGTGGCGGCGGCGGTGGTTGGTAGACCACAGATTACGCTGACGGGGATGATGAAGATGAATGATACATTTTTGACAGGCCAAACAACGCAGCTGTCATGCCGAAACAAGTTCGGAATGATAATACAAAAAAACATACGCCACGGAATCGAATAAGCGCCGCGTTACGTTGAAAATTAAATGTTTTAAAATAACAATCTATGCGAATAAAAAAACAAATCGTGATAGCCTTTCTCTCCTTATTGGGGCTTTTGGCGTTTTTCAATGTGCTACCGGCGCGGGCCGAGGACGAGAGCCAAGCGTGGCGCGTCAATGATTACAGTATTTATGTGCGTCCCGAGCCAAACAGTTATGACGTGAAATTGCAGGAAGATTTGCAAGTCCATTTTGCCGAAGAAAAACGCGGCATTATTCGGGCGATTCCTTATAATTCCCAGCCAATTGATTGGGAGCAAGCGCCGCTTTATTATGAAAGCGCGACGGTTACTGATTTTAATAATCAAGCTTTGCCGTTTGTTGATTATCATGAATATGATTATTTTAACGTGCGTATCGGTGATTCAGATGTTTATTTGTTGGGACCGCAAAATTATCGTTTGAATTTTGATATCAGTAACGGAATGTGGCGTTATTTCAGTGATCACGCGGAAATTTATTGGAACGCCATCGGTAACGAATGGCCGGTTTATATTGATAAAAGTCAGGTGACGGTGGATTTTTCCGCTTGGGATTTGGATTGGTCGCAGGTGGAAGCGATTTGTTATACCGGTGTTTACGGCAGTCAGGAGCAAGATTGCGCGGTTTTAAAAGATGATAAAACGCGTCAAATTACCATCAAAACTTTAAAAACTTTATGGCCTTATGAAGGATTGACTTTTGCGGTGCGTGTTCCTTTATCAGCCGTGCCCAAACCGCCGGCTTTTGAATTGGTACCGAATGCCCAAATGCAAGTCAATAATTTTCGGGCGAATTTGCGTCCCGTGCCGGAAAGTCAAAGTGTGTTGGTGCAAGAAAGTTTTAATGCTTTGTATCGCGAGCCGCGCGAACGTTTGGCCGTGCAATTTTTTAATTATTGGGATGAAGAAGCGGGCAAACGAAATTTTTTATTCTTGGAAAACGGAGAGAGTAATCATTCCTTGGCGTTCGTGAAAGCGGCTGATTCCGCATATTACGATGCGGCCGGTTTGATGTATCTCAATCATGAAGCGAGCAAAGATGAGCGTTATGATTTCTCTTATCAAATTTCTCATGGCGCCTGGTATTGGAAAAATCAGCGGGCGCATTTGACTTGGGAATTGATTAATTATGATTGGATGGCTTTGATTGATGGCGCTGAAGTGACGCTTGATTTAAAGGATTGGAATATCCCGAGCGGGGAAGTGGCGGTAGCTTGTTATACCACCGAATATGGTGAATATGATCCTTGCGTGATTGAAAAAAGCGCTGATCAAGTAAAGATAACTTTGAATCGTCGTTTGATGCCGGAGGAAATTTTGATGTTGAAATTAAGCGTGCCGGAAAAATATGTGCCGCAAAGTATTCCGGTTTTGTTGTGGTTGAAAATTTATTGGCCATTGGGTTTATTATTGTTGTTGAGTATTTTGGCGATCATAGCGGTTTGGCGTTGGCGTGCCGGTTTACGCCAAGAGCGCGCGGTGCTGGCGCAATATGACAGTGTTGATGATTTGCCGCCGGCAGCGACCGCCATGATTAACAGTCATTCTTGGAAAAACGATTATTGGACCGCGGAAATTATTTATTTTGCCACGCGCAAATATATTAAAATTGAAAATCGCGCCAAAACAGAAGAAGCGTCCGATCAATATGTTTTGAAATTGTTAAAAACCGATTATAAAAATGATGCGAACTTGTCACAATATCAAAAAGATTTGTTGGCAATGTTGTTTGAAGAAGGAAAAAACGAATTGGATTTGTCCACGGTAAAAGCCTGGTCCAGTGTTAAACAGGAAACGATGTACAAAAGTTTTCTAAAGTTGCGCGATGATGTCAAAACCGGTTTGGAAGAAAAAGATTATTTCAAAAAATCTTACGCCGGTGGATTTTCCGTATTTTTCTCCGTGGTTTTGTTGTATTTTGCGTTTTGGTTTTTGGTACCGTGGTGGCAAGCTTTCTATACTTTGCCCTTGGCCGATCATTTCAGTAATCCTTACACTTATTTTGGTTTGGTTTTACCGTTCCTGATAATTTATTGGCGTTTCCGCGTGTTTTTCCCTAAGTCTAAGGTTAAAACCCAGCCCTCCGACGACGCGCCGGTGATTGTGGGAAAGTCATGGCAACGTAACGGTGTTTGGTTATTGGCGGCTTTGATGATGTTTGCCGTGGCCGCCACCACCGCCCGCGCCTTTTTACCGTCATCCTATGAAATGATTTTGTTCGTGGTCTTGGTTTTCTTGGCTTTATTTGTTTTGTTTGCCGTGCCGTATTGGTTGATTTTTACCGATAAAGGCGTGGATGCTTATTGGCATAATTTGGGTTTGATCGATTATCTGAAAACCGCCGAGGCGGAGCGTTTCAAGTTCGGTGAGTTGACCGATTTGTTTGAGAAGCTGTTGCCTTATGCCATCGCTTTCGGATTTTTGAAAAAATGGGCGGAGCTTATGAAGGAAATGTATAAACAACCACCGGATTGGTTAAATGATCAACGTGGTTTGGATCGATCGTTAGCCGGATTGACGTCGTTGGCGTCAGCGGCAAAAGCTTTGAATCGTGCCGTATCGGCCGGGCGCGCGGCCGGGGCCGCGCGCCGCTATGGTAGCGGTGGCACGTCTTATCGCAGTGGCGGATCAAGCGGCGGTTCCTCGGGATTTTCCGGCGGCGGCGGCTTTTCCGGTGGCGGTAGCGGCGGTGGTGGCGGGAGAAGTTGGTGACAGTGTCATTGCGAGCGACAGCGAAGCAATCACGTGGGGTATTGATTCACGAGGTTGCTTCGGTGCTATGCCCCTCGCAATGACGAGCGGCGTTCACGTTTTGGTGGACCGTCGGCTCGCAATGGGAACTTTTTATCCATAATTATAAAAATATATGATGATCGGTATTGCCGCTTTGTTAATTCTTGGCATTATCATCGGCGTGACGGTTTACGCCGGCGTGCAGGATGAGAAGAAGTCTTGAACCGGGATTCGTCTGATGCGTCTTCGTGGCTTTTTTTAACATAAATTAAAGTAATTATTTCATTTGTTGTTATCACTGATAGACTATGAATTTATTTGTCATGTTAATCAGGTAGATATATAAAATGAAATGAGAATATTAATGATAAAAATGCACATTAATAATCGGAGTATCAGACGAATCACAGTTCAAAAACGTGAATTATTTAATTATGAAATTAAATTATAATCTTAAAAACCCTCTCTTGATTATTGCCACCTTAACCCTGGCCACGGTTTTGTTTTTCATTCATCCGGTTTTGTTGTTGCTGGCGGTATTATTGGTGCTGTTCGTGGGGGCGGCCTTGCTCAAACCGGAATGGTTTTTGTATGCTTTGCTTTTCTTTTTTCCCTGGATCGGTTGGTCTTGGACTTACGCCATCACGCCTGATTCCTTTTTGGGGCAGTTCGTGGGGCGCGGCGTGATTGAATTGCCGGTGGCGGATATTGTTGGCATTTTGGCTTTATGCGTTTGGGGATTGAACGTCTTGGTCAAATATTTTTATCAAGGTGATAAAACTTGGAAACCGCAATTTCCCGGCTGGATTTTTATTGTCGGCTTGATGATTTCCGGAGTGTTAGCCTTGCAAAACGCCGACGTTTGGCAGTTGGCATCAATCAAATATCTGTTACGGCCGATATTATTCGCTTACATCGCGTTTTTTCTGCCGGTTTATAATTTGGCCCGCAACCCACGCACCTACCGAAATATTTTGTATGTCGCTTTAGCGCTGAGCGTGATTGGCTTGCTGATGGGTGCTTGGAGTTTTTTGGGTGTGTTTGAGCACATTCATCGGGCGCACCCGATCGCGATTGCCGGCTATCCATTTTGGGGCTTGAATCAAAATCTGTTGGGTGAATTATTGATCGCCTTATTACCGGTGGCAGCCCTTTTGTTTTTCTTGGAAAAGCGTGGGGGGCGGCGCGCGGCATATTTATCCATATTTTTGGGAATGATTTTAATCACTTTGCTGACTTTCAGTCGTACAGCTTGGTTGGCCTTGTTCGTGATGGCGATTCTGGGAATTTATTGGCTGCGGAAATATCTATCCAAAGAATTTTTTGCCGGCGTGGTGATTGCCGGATTGTTGGCTTTGCCATTGGTCGCTTATATGATCAATTATTCTTTCAATACTTACACCGCTCAATCTTCCAATTGGGGACGCTGGGAAATGACGCAGTTCGCTTATTTTTTGTGGCAGGAACATCCGTTGATCGGGAATGGCGCCGGAACTTATTTTTACCGTTTGGGAAAAACGCCAATGTACACGGAAAATTTGGGCACGCCGTTTGACGCTCATGGTTTATTGCAGAAAATCGGGAGCGAGCAGGGCTTGCTGGGTTTAGCCGCTTACTTGGGATTTTTTGGATATTTGGCTTGGCGTTTGTGGCAGGCGTATCGTCGCGCCACCACGAAAAACGCCAGAATTATTTTGGCACTATCAATGTTGATTTTAATCGGCTCGGTTTTTTACCAAGGATTTAACACCAATTATTTCAGCGCCAAATTGTGGGTGCCGGCGGCCATCGCTTTTTTAGCGATAAAATATTATAATTCAGATGACTTATGAAAATTTTGCATATCAACAAATATTATTATTTAAAAGGCGGCGCCGAGTCCGTTTATTTTAATGAAGCGCGTTTGCTGCGCGAGCATGATCAGCAGGTGATTCCTTTTAGCATGCAGTCGCCCAAGAATTTGGAAAGTCCTTATCAAGAATATTTTATAGAAAATTCGGATTTTTACGGTGCCGGTTTTAATCCTTGGAAAAAATTGAAAGCCGCCGGTCATATCATTTATTCTTTTGAAACAAAAAAGAAAGCACGAGAATTGATTGCCAAAAGCAAACCGGAAATTGTGCATTTGCATAATATTTATCATCAAATGTCGCCGAGTTTTTTACCGCTTTTGAAAAAAGATTTTAATTTGCCGGTGGTGATGACCGCTCATGATTATAAATTGGTTTGTCCCAATTATTCCTGTTTGTCACACGGTCAGGTTTGCACTAAATGTTTTAAGGGTGATTATTCACAAATCATCAAAAATCGTTGTCACAAGGGCAGTTTATGGAGCAGCGCTTTGTTGGCGGCGGAGATGACTTTTCATAAAAAGTGGCAAATTTATGAAAATAATATTGACGTGATCATCGCGCCCTCCAAGTTTATGAAAAAAACTTTGCGTAAGGGTGGCATCAAAAATGAAATTAAAGTTTTGCCGAATTTTGTTGATTTGGAGCAGTTCGCTTGGGACGCCCGCCCACGCTTGGGTGAAGGGCTCCTGTATGTCGGCCGCCTCTCTGAAGAAAAAGGTTTATTTACCTTGTTGGAGGCGCTGAAAAAATTGCCGGAAAAGATTCCCCTGAAGATTGTCGGCACTGGTGAATTGTTGGAAAATTTGCTACAATATATCAATCAAAATGGCTTGCAAAAACAAGTTAGTTTATTGGGTTTTAAACAAGGTGAGGAATTGCGTAATTTGATTCGCGATTGTCGTTTATTGGTGGTGCCGAGCATTTCCTATGAAAATTGTCCTTTGAGTTTGTTGGAAGCGATGGCTTTGGGGAAACCGGTTTTGGCCAGTCGTATCGGTGGTATTCCCGAACTGATTGAAACTGATAGTAATTTACAGCGAGGGGCCTTGTTTGAGGCCGGTGACGCGCTGGATTTGGCGCAGAAAATCGCTTTGTATTACGGTGATGAGCCATTGCTGGTGGAATGGGGGCAAAAAGCCCGCGCTTACGTGGAAATTTATCATTCACCGGTGAAGTATTATCAAGGATTGATGAAAATATATGGTTTGGCGAGAGAGATAGGGAAAGGAAATTGATATTCTGTCATGTATTAAAGATCCTGAAACAAGTTCAGGATGACAGAAAGAATAATTTGATTTGTTTCCCGTAGGGGCGTATTGCATACGCCCACGACGGAACAACAAAATGTGCATCAAAATTTAAAATAAAAATATGAAAATCGCCTTTATTGGGCAAAAAGGTTATCCGGCGCATAGTGGCGGCATCGAACGTCACGTGGAATTTTTGGTAAAATGGTTGCGCATTTATAATCATCAGGTTTATTTATATTGTCGTCATTGGTATAACGCTGAAAACGGTGAGCCGACGGAAATCAATGACAAAGGAATCAATATTATTTACAAGGGATCGATCAAAACCAAAAATTTGGATACGATTTCCCATGTTTTTTTAGCCACTTGGCATGCCATGCGCCAGGATTATGATGTCATTCATTTTCAGGGTATCGGGCCGACGCTTTTGGCGTGGATGGCGCGGGTTTATCGTTTTATTTTTAGAAAAAAATATAAGATCATCGCCACTTTTCACAGTATTGATCGTTATCATCAGAAATGGGGTTGGTTTGCGCGCTTTATGTTGCGCTTGGCCGAGCGCAGCAGTTTGTGTTTTGCTGATAAAACCATCACGGTTTCACAATTTTTGCATGATTATTGTTTGGGAACTTACGGCCGCGAAACCGCGATGATTCCCAATGGCGTGGAAGAATTGCCGAACGTGCCCGCGGATTTGATTAAAAAGGAATTCGGTTTGGAAAAAGACGGTTTCATTGTGATTATCGGGCGTTTGATTCCGGTGAAAGGGCATTTGTATTTGTTAAAAGCGTTTAAGCGCATACAGGATAAGACTTCCAAGAAATTGGTGATTGTCGGCGGTTCGGCGTTTACTGATGATTATGTTAATAAATTATACGAGATTGCCCAAGATGATCCGCAAATTGTTTTTACCGGTGATTTGTACGGGCGAGCAATGGAGGAAATTTACAGTAATGCTTATTTCGTGGTTTTGCCGTCGGAAATGGAAGGCTTGTCATTCGTGGTGCTGGAAGCGATGGCCCATGGCAAGACCGTGCTTGGCTCGGATATTCCCGCCAATTTGGAGGTTTTGTTGCATCATGGTATGACTTTTGAAAACAAGAATGTTGATGATTTGGAAGAAAAATTGTTGATGTTATTTAATTATCCACAGCTGGTGGAGGACATCGGCCGCCGCGCCAAAGATCATATTTTGAAAAATTATCATTGGCGTGATTTGGTGAAAAAGACGGTGGATGTGTATAGTTCTGAACTTTGATTCCATTGAATATGATGTTGTAAGTAAAAACAGGACTCGTTGTCATGCCGAACTTGGTTCGGCATCTTTAATACGTGGTAAAATAATAAAAGTTGATTTTTTCCCATTTTATATTATAATAAACCCAATCATTCGGGGATCGTCTAATGGCAGGACAACTGGTTCTGGTCCAGTTTATCAGGGTTCGAATCCTTGTCCCCGAGCCAATAAAAAAGAGGGCTGCAGCCCTCTTTTTTATTGGTTTCGGTGGCGACAAGGATGAGAAGTTTATACCCGGAGGGTAAATCCTTGTCCCCGAGCCAAAATAAAAACCTCCCAAAAATTGGGAGGTTTTTGTTTTGGCTTTGTGATTGGCAAGGATTCGAACGGGCAGCAATGAGCCGCGAG
>DAIPKK010000025.1:0-12670 GCA_036769805.1 Patescibacteria group bacterium | reverse complement strand
CGGTGCTGCTCTTCACGGTCTACGAGGGAACGACCCAGTTCCCGAACTATTCCGGAACGGCCTGCAGCGACGATACGCTGAGCGCCGGCACGGACGTGGCTGAGCTGCACTGCGAGCAGGGCACGGATTCGCTGACCTGCGATCCGGTCTGTTTCGCCATCTGCGGCCCGCAACGTTACGCCGGCGGCGCCTCCCAGGTGTCGTTCGTGTGCGTGCTGGATGGCGGCGCCGCCTCTCTCCTGTCGCTCGCGAACACGCTCAGCAACGCCGCCCTCGATGACGAGAACCTCTTCATCGACGCGGCCTTCGGGGAATTCTGATTAGTCAGAATCCCGAAAAACTCAAAGATCACCCGAATCAGCAATGGTTCGGGCTTTTTTTTTGTCTTGGCCATTTTGCGTGGTTTGTTGATATTTAAAGGGCGAATAATCAGGAGTTTATCCTGATGAATATCAGGGCCCCTACGGTAGAGATTAATTGTCACGATTATTTGATGTGTTATGAATTAATACAAAATATGGTTTCCGTCTCTTTTGTAGGGGCAAATGACAATTTGCCCTTTTTGTGTTCCGATGAAGCCGCTGCGCGGGAGGACCCACACGGTTCAAAACAATTTTTCCAGGATGACTGTCTGTTTTGTATATTCAAAGTACATTGACATTCTTATATCTTCATCCTATAATATGTTCTGCTTGGTATTTTCAAGGTAATGGTGCCTTGAAAATTCAGTTTTTTAAGGAGGGGTCCCATGAAAACCATCAAGCAAGGAAAACTCAAAGTGAAAGATACCTTGTTCAAAGCACCCGAGCCGTCGGATCAGCATCTCAAACTGCCACCGTCGGCGTTACATTCGGCCAAGCGGGAGAAATCCTTTATCTTCCGTTTTCAACCGATGTTCTGGGCGTTGCTGGCGATGGAAACGTTCTGGATCATCTGGAATGTGTTTCTCTTCGTTAGCAACAAGGCGCAGTTCTTCAAGAACTAGCGGCAGTGGAATCTTTCACGTCTTCAGGGAATCGTTCAATCGGTTCCTTTTTTTTATTCCCAATCATCAAAATTTTTGATATAATGAATTTACCAAAATATCTTTTTTAATTTTTTTAATAAAAACAAATATGGTCAGACAACAAGAGTTATCGTCCACCTATAAAAAATTGATTGTCAGCGTGCTTTTGATTTTGTTGATGATCGGTGGTGTGGTTATTTATTTTTCTTTGAATCGCGTGGAAATTACTGTTTTTCCAAAATTGATTACCAAGCAAACCCAATTTTTTATGGATGTGCGTGAGAATACCGATGGTGCGAGCGGTGATGTTTTAAAGGGAACCATTGAAAAAATTGAAGTGGAACATAGTGGCACCTTTGATGCGACCGGTGAAAAAGAAGTGACGGCTGACGGTGAATTGCCGGTGGTCGGTAAAGTCACTTTGTATAATGAACAAGATAGCGCGCAGACTTTGATTAAGAAAACTCGTTTGTTGAGTGCGGAAAATAATTTGTTCCGCTTGAATGAGGCGGTCAGTATTCCGGCGGGTGGTTCGGTGGAAGCGGAAGTTTATTTTGATCCGGAAGAAAACAATTTTATGACTCAATCCGCCAGCAAATTTACAATACCGGGTTTGGGAGAAAGTTTGCAAAGCGTGGTTTATGCCGAAAGCGCGGAGCCGTTTGTTCGTCCGGGAAATAAAGTGAAATTCGTGCAAAAGAGTGATATTGAAGCGTCCGCCAAAGAATTGAGTGCTCAAAAATTGGAAGAGGTCGTCAATAATTTAAAAATTCAACATGGTGGCAATAATCCGGTCGCGTTGGCTTATGTCGGTGAAGTGATGGATCAATCCAGTGATAAACAAGAGGGTGATTTGGCTGACAAATTTACAGTCACCGTGAAAGTGCGCGTGATTGCCGTTTTGTTGGATAATGAAATTTACACCGTGATTGATCAAAAATTAAATGATTTTGTCGGTGAAGGTTATGAATTGAAGAGCTTGAATTTTCAAAATTTGAAGTATGTGGTTGATAAATATGATTTGGATGCCAAGACCGCCAGCGTGGAAGTTTTGGCTGAAGGTAATTTGGTCGTGACTTCCGAACATCCTTTATTGAATCCGGTGAATTTTGTCGGTTTGAGCAAGGAACAATTGATTCAATATTTTGAAACCATGGAAGATGTGAAAGCCACGGAAATCAAATTTTATCCATCTTGGTTAAAGAAAGTTCCGGCGATGGTTGATCATATTCAAATCAGCATTCAGTAAAAATTATGATTGATAATAATTTAGATTCAAAACTTGATACTTTGAGCGGCGTGGAAGAACCGGAGGCGCCGGCGATGGGGGCGTCCGCGTTGGCGAAAGAATTGATGGCGCTACGTCAGGAGCATAAGGATTTGCAAAATCAGCTCAAAGTGCATGAGGAATATTTGCGTTATTTGTGGACCGGCATGGACAAAGTGCGCCGTTATATTTTTTGGAATTACGTTGGCACAGTTATTAAGTTATTGGTGATTGTTATCCCGTTGGTGGCTTTGTATTTTATGGCGGCGCCGATGCTAAAACAAGCGATTCAAAGTTGGCAATCCTTGCAAACAAATTTAAACAGTGTTAATAGTAGTATAAATTTAGATTCCATAAAGGAAATCTTAAAATAGTGATATGTGGCAAGAAAAATGGCAAGATTTGTTGAGTAGACTTGATTCATTACGACACTTCCTTTGACCTGGACGCGCGTTTTTTATCTTTGAAGAAACAAGTGGAAGACGGTGATTTGTGGCAGAGTGATCAGGAGACGGCAGTGAAATTAAATCAGCAGTTGGTGCATTTGGAAAAAGAAGTTAATTTTTATGATAAATTGGCCGATGAGATTCGGTTTTTTTTGTTGTTGACGCAAAGTGATGAGGCTTTGAGTGATGAAGATAACGCGCAAAAATATGCTGAATTGGATAATCGTTTGCGCGCCAAGGAATGGTTACTGTTGTTAAACGGTCCGTATGATAAGAATCACGCTTTGTTGTCCATTCATGCCGGTACGGGCGGGGTGGACGCGCAGGATTGGGCGGAAATTTTGTTGCGCATGTATTTGCGCTTTGCGGAAAAACAAGGTTGGGAAGTCACTGTTTTAAATAAACAAATGGGCAATGAAGCCGGAATTAAACACGCTGAGCTTTACATCAAAGGAGATTATGTTTATGGAAATTTGCGCAGCGAGCACGGCATTCATCGTTTGGTGCGCATCTCCCCGTTTGACGCCGAAGCGATGCGCCACACTTCGTTCGCATCGGTGGAAGTGGAACCGGAGTTACCGGAATTGGATTTGAAAGAATTTACCATTCCGGAAAAAGATATTCGCGTTGAAGTTTTTCGTTCGGGCGGCGCAGGCGGACAGAGTGTTAATACCACTGATTCGGCGGTGCGCATGGTGCATTTGCCAACCGGTATCAGCGTGGCTTGCCAGAACGAACGTTCGCAATTGCAAAATCGTTTGATGGCGGAAAATTTATTGAAATCAAGAGTCTTTTATTTTTATAAAAAACAAGAAGAGGCCGAGCGCGCCAAAATGTTAGGTCAGAGTAAGCAGGCCAGTTGGGGCAATCAAATTCGTTCTTATGTGATGCAGCCATATCAACAAGTAAAAGATCATCGCAGTGATTGGGTGACCACCGATATTCAAGCGGTTCTGGACGGTGATTTGGAGGATTTTGTGAAAGCATATTTGCGGTGGGGAATGGTTTTGAACCAGGACTAATCTGATTATGTTTTAGTTTAGTTTTTTTGCCGCCCATTGGTATCCACACTCTTAATTTTTCAGTTGCCCATTGGTTCGAGGACATAAAAAATTTGTGAGCGAATTGTTTTGAACTTTGATTCGTCTGTGAGTCCTCCCGCGAGAGCGCGTGAGCGCGAAGCGGATTTACTTGATGGACTATGATTTTTATTTACTGTAAAAACATGTTTTTTTGCCGCCTATTAGCTTGTGGAGGCAAAAATTTGAAGGTGAGATGCCCTGGTTTTGCTGAAAGCAAAATCCGAGCAGTTTGTTCGAGTCAATCGTTTTGGATTTGTAAAAGACAAAACGATGACGAGTTTGCGAGGAAAGGCCAACGAACCTTACAAATTTTCCGTACAAGCTAGCTGGCGGCGTTTTTTGGTGCCCCCTTTTGTACTCACAAAAGGGGGCGAAAAGTTTTTTTGAATAAAACACAATTTTGTGCTTTAATTAACAGGATGATATTAAGATATTTTTATGAAAATTCTACCGTTAGATGACCTGAAAAAAATCAATTTTAAAAAAGATGTTTTTGTTTTTCCGACCGAGACCGCTTATGGTATGGGGGCGGCGGCTGATCAGTTGAAATTGTTGGAAAGAATTTTATTGATAAAAAAACGCCCGGCGAATAAAGTTTTTCCGGTAATCGTTTCCAGTTTAACGCAAGCCAAGCAATGGTTCGTGTTTTCCAAGCAAGAAGAAAAATTGGCGAAAAAATATTGGCCCGGCCCACTCACGCTCCTACTGAAACCCAAGAAATCCTTGCCGATTTATTTGTTGGGAAAAGATGGGCGGGTTGGCGTGCGTGTTTCCGGTAGGGACGTGGCGCGCAAGCTGGCACGTTTGGCCGGTAAACCGATCGTCGCCACCAGCGCTAATTTATCCGGACAGGGAAACAGTTATGATCCGCGTCGGATTTGGGAGGATTTTTATAAGGCCAAAGAACAACCCGATTGGCTGATTGATTGTGGGTTATTACCCGAAAATCAATCGTCCACGGTGGTTTATTGTCGTGAGGACGGCGAATTGGAGATTTTAAGACAGGGTGGAATAAGGTTAAAATAAAAAAACAAACAAAAATTTATGTTTAAAAATTGGTGGAATAATTTCAATGTGTCGGTGCGGATGTTATATTTGAATCGTTTGATTATGTTGATTAGCACCGGTTTGATTGGTTTGTTTTCCATCGTGTTTGTTTATCAAAATTTAAATGGCATCAACGGCGTTCTATATTATTCTTTGTTGGCTTACGGTTTGATGATTATCACCACGCCGCTGGGCGCTTTTTTGATGACGAAAGTGGGGCAGAAAAATGCCATGATTTTAAGCATGCCCTTTTTATTCATTCACTATTTGTTTTTGATAAAAATGCCGGCCGATCCATGGTTTTATGTTCATTTATCTATCGGGGCGGTGGTGTTATTCAAGGCGTTTTATTGGATTCCGTTTAATGTGGAATTTTCCAATAACGGTACCAAGAACGGACATTCCGGTTCGTCGGTGGCGGCTTTAAATTCATTATCTTATTTGGTGGCGATAGTCACGCCCGGTTTGGCCGGTTTTATTTTGACTTATTTTGATTACACTTCTTTATTCAGTTTAGCTTTGATTATCAGTGGCTTCGCGATGCTGCCGTTGTTGGCAATGCCCGATCAAAAAGAAAAATTCACTTGGACGATTCCCGAAACTTATGGGCAATTATTCAAAAAGGCCAATCGTAAAATGATTTTCGCTTATTTGGCGGATGGCGCGGAGGGGATGGTAGCGGTTTTAATTTGGCCGATATTCTTGTTTCAGTTGTTGAAAGGTAATTATTTGGATCTCGGTATTTTGTCTACGCTTATTGTGTTGGGTTCTATTGTCTTACAACAGTTTTTGGGGAAGTTGGTTGATTCTAAGTATCGTCAAAGATTGTTGCCGATTGGGGCGGCTTTGTATTCGCTGGGTTGGTTGATGAAAATGTTTGTGGTAAACGCGTTACAAGTGTTTTTGGTGGGGGTTTATCACAACATTGCCTTGGTGCTTTTGCGCACGCCGTTTGACGCTTTTATGTATGAAACTCACGCTGATCAAGGGCATTATGTTGATGAATATACGGTTTTGCATGAAATCGCTTTGGCTATCGGGCGGGTTCTGATGATTGCCTTCTTGTATTTCTTATTGCAAATTGCTAGTTTGAATTTGGCGTTTCTGGCGGCGGCGGTTGTGGTTTTGGCCTTTACCGCTTTGAACCCCAAAGATTTAAAAGCCAATTATGAAAGTCAAAGACATTAAAACTTTAATGCATTTGTTGAATCTTAACGGTCCGAAAAAACGTTTCGGACAAAATTTTTTATTGGATGAAAGCGCCTTGAACGATATTGTGAAAGCGGCTGATTTGAAAAAAGACGATCAGGTTTTGGAAATCGGGCCGGGTTTGGGCGTTTTAAGTATGAAATTGGCGCCGGCGGTGGAAAAATTGGTCCTGGTGGAATTGGATCGGGATTTGGCCGGATTTTTACGCGTGCAATTTGCCAATAATGAGGCGGTGACGGTTTGTGAGGAAGATGCCTTGCAAGCGGATTGGGAAAAGTATTTTGAGGGACAATATAAAATTGTTGCCAATATTCCTTACAATATTACCGGCATGTTGTTTAGAAAAATCAGTTTGCTTTTGAAAAAGCCGGAGCGCGTGGTTTTGTTGGTGCAAAAAGAAGTGGCCGAGCGCTTGATTTCCAAGTCCGGCGATATGAACGTTTTGGCTTTGGTAATGCAATTTTTGTATAAGATTAAAATTGTTCGTAAGGTTAGTCGGATGGGTTTTTATCCGGCGCCGAAAGTGGATTCGGCGGTGATTTTGTTGGAGCGACGTTTTGATTATGAACAACAATGGCAATCCTATGGTTTGGAAAATAAAGACTTTTTCCAATTGGTAAAGATTGGTTTTAGCGCCAAGCGCAAAAAGTTGAGCAATAATTTGGCTAATGGTTATCATAAATCGGCGGATTGGGCCCAAAAATTGATGGACAAGGCCGAGTTGGCGGATAATACCCGCGCTGAGGACGTGGCCATGGAGGATTGGTTGCGCATGGGGGCGGGGATGTCTTGACATCCATTCCTTTTTATGCCAACATAAAAACATCACGAAAGGAGGTTCATCATGAACCACAAAACGCTTTTTTCCGTTCTTTTCACCATTTTCATCTCTCTCTTCGCCCTCTCCGCCTGCGACGACGGCGGTGACGAGAACAACAACAACCTGACCGTGGACCAGGACGTCAAGGACTGGTGCGCGGAGTGGCTGTACTGCTCGGGTGAGGATTGGCATTTTGACAACATTCCTTGGGAAACTCAGGAGGAATGTGAGCAAATCATCCAGTATATAAAAAAACACCAGGATGATTCAGTGGTTTTGGATGAGTGTCATTCTTACATGTTGGTAGACACAATCGAAGATTGCACTGATATTGATCGTCCGTGGCAACCGAGAGACTATTGTTCTTATACGTCTTTCGGTATTTGTGAGGATGGGGATTGGATTGAGGTGACCTGTCCCGCGGTCGAATAACAGCTTGTTGTGCAAACAAGCTGAGCTGACCACATTCTCCCCTCCGGCCACAGAATGATAGGCATGGCTTCGCCCTCGGGGTTCTCCCCGCCGGAGTTTATGCCTACGAGGTACGGGGACAGGCTCCCTTTCGCCTTTGGCGAAATCTGGAATGACAATTGTTAACTATTTCACGCCAAAGCGTTCGCGCTTTGGCATTTTTTTTACCACCATTTTTTATTTGGTGTTTTTAGTTTTTTATGCTAAAATATGATGGAAGATTGATTCTGGGATTCCGGGCTCTTCGTGCCGAAATACGGCACTCAGCCCCGGAATGACAATTATCATTCGCTTGATATTAAAAGCAAATATGAAAGATCAAAATTATTTGATAAAAGCTTATTTGGGATTGGCTTTAATCCTTATGATTTCGGCCGGTCTTTTTTATTTTAACAGTGGCAAATGGGGAACCCTTTTGGACTTGAGCGCGCCCGCCAAAGAGCAAGCGGCTTTGGAAGAAGAAGCTGAGCAAGAATACTTACGACAACAAGGTTTGACTCGCGATCCGGCGGAAATGTCTTACGTGGAAATTACCACGCAAAATGATTTGAATTTAGATGACATTGAGACTTTACGCGGTAAAGATACCGACCAAGAAGGTTTGAATGATTATGAAGAATTGTATTTATATCGCACCAGTCCTTATTTGGCCGATACCGATGGCGATACTTATTCTGATTTTTTGGAAATTAAAAACGGTACCGATCCTTTGTGCGCCGAAGGAAAAATTTGTGGTACTGATGAAAGTAATTTTGATTTGGCGCAAAAACGCCAACTTTTGGAACAGTTAAGTGGCGCCGGCGAAACCATGTCTGATTGGCAAGATTCCTTGCAGGAATTAAATTTTGATGAAATACCGGCCGATGTTTTACGTCAGGCTTTGTTGGAAAGCGGCATGCCGGAAGAAGAATTAAACGCTTTGAGTGATGATGATTTATTTGCGCTGTATCAACAAGCCAAGGATGAATTGTCAGAAGCTTCACCGGTGACCGAAGAGAGTCAATCAGTGATTGATGAAGAGGCTTTGTTGCGGCTCAGTCCGGCGGAATTACGAGCGATTTTAATTCAGCAAGGGGCCGATCCGGTAAAATTGGAAGAAATTTCCGATGATGATTTATTATATTTTTTACAAGAAAGCATTTCGGAAAGTAAGAACACTCAAAATTAGAAATAATAATATTTAAAATAAAGTTTTATGTTTAAACAAAGAAGCAAGTTTAAAGAAATTCTTTTGAGCTTGGTCTTGATTTTTTCGTTGTTGCTGACACCGTTAAGTAATGTTAACGCCGCTACCGACGTTAACCAGGGTTTGCGTAACGTTTGGGATAAAGTGGAAAAATACGTGACGGCCGCATTGAAAACTTCGGTTTTATCGGCTTTGATGAACGTTGCTACCATTACCACGCAAAAATTGGCTTATGACGCGGCCATGTATTTGACGGCCGGTGGATCAGGACAACAATCTTTGTTTGAACCGCGTGGTTGGAAAGAATATGGGAAACTTCTGGGGGAACGTGCCATGGGAGAATTTGTCGGTAGTTTGGCCGGACCGTGGTCCAGTTTAGGAATCAATATTTGTGAACCAAGTCCTTTGCAAAAATTGGAATTTCAAAAAGCTTTTACCAAAGACATCAATGTCAGTGTGCCAAAATTGCAAACCGCCGCTACCACCCCGGCCGCGCCCAAGTGTGATTGGAGTAAAATCAAAAGCAGTTACACTAAATTGGCGCAAAGCGTGAAGGATTTTGAGGTGGATTTGGATCTTTCTTTGGATATGAATGTGAATTTAACGCAGGGGGCGACTACCAGTTTGGGGAGTGCCGCCAGCAGCGCACAACAAAGTTTGAATACTTTATCCTCGCAGCTTAGTTCGTTAACGGAGAAACTTTATGGTCAAGGGATTGATTTGACGAAATTATGGACCAGTACCGTTTATATTAAAAAATTATTAAATGAAAGCATCGATACCGCTTCTTTGTCCGACCAAAATAATACTTTGGTAACTATGGATGCGATTTTTAATTTACGTAAGGCGGCTTATGTGGAGTTGGATAAAAAAGTCAAGAATTTGGAAAAATCTTTGAACGGCGAACGAAAAGACGATGCCACTTTGAAAAAAACTTTAAACGAGCCCTCCGGTGATTTATATTTTTGGAAGAATTTTAGAAAAGATTATGAAGCGGCCGGCAGCAATGAGGATAATATTCAGGCGGTTTTGAAAAAATATTTATTGGATGAAAATAATTTAAACAAATTGTTGCGTCAGCAACTATGGGATCGTTTGTTGGTGATGCAATTGATTGCCGATAAAAAATTATCCAATGATTTGGTCAAATATGTGTATTATGCCGATATTGATAAATATGTGAAAAGTTCCGGTGACGGTTTGAGCAGTTTTGTTTCTTATATCCAGCCCGGCAATAATCCAAGTTCGGTGGGAATGTCGTTGTCTGACAAGTTAAGCACGACCACCGCTTCATACGCGCAAAAAGCGCAAGAGCTGGCTGACAATAAAGGCTTTAAAGCGGTGACTGATGTCGTTTCCGGTCGCGTTAAAACGCCGGCCGAATTGGTGCAAGAACAATATAAACAAACCACCATTAAAGATCCGGCCGCCACCAAACAAACAACCTTAATGGGGGCTTATTCCAATGCCGGTGTCGGTATGGCGTTGCTTAATACAGCGGTTAATACTTTTACCAGTACGGTTTTCAATAATTTGATGAATAAAGTTTATAGCGGTTTGTTTAAGCCGGATCAAATGATCGCCAATGACGGCGTGTCCGCCGGTTTGACGCAAACGCAATTGGCTAAGAAATTAAGTGCCAATGTCAATATTCAAATGATTGCCGTAAAAAGTGAAATGACCGATTACAATGTTTTGAATGAATATGCAATTTGTCCCGATGAATACGCCACCAGCAACAATTGTGTTTTGGACGCCAATTTTTTGCAGGCCTTGCAGGGTGATCAACCGATGACTATTACTGAAGCGGTGGAGGCCGGTTTGTTGAACGCCGATTGGAATATTTTACCAAAGAGTCATTCTTTCAATGCCGATCCGGATTGTTTTGAAAAAGCGTTTTGTTATGACAATTTACAAAAGTTGCGTCATTCACGCATTATTTCCACCGGCTGGGAGTTAACGGCTGATTTGTGTGAGAATAAGGCTAACTCGGCAGTTTGTTCGGTGGACGATCCGTTTACTTTAAAAGAAGCTTTGGATAATTTTTATAATTGTGGACAAGATGATAATCATCCTTACAGCATTTTATGTAATTTGATTGATCCGAATTGGATTTTGAAATTGCCGGCGCAAAAATGTCAAACTTTGGCTTATGGTTCATCCATCGTTGATCCGAATATGCCGGATCGCCAACAATATTGTGCCGATGATGTCAGTTGTGTGCAAGAAGACGCTGATGGTGCGTGCTTGGCTTGGGGGTATTGTACTCGTGAGAAAAACGTTTGGCGTTTCAGTGGCGCGCAGAGTTGTTTGCCGGAGGAAGATAGTTGTCGTAGTTTTGCCGATAGCCAGGGTAACAGTTTTTCTTTTTTGAAAAATACTTTATTGTTGGATGATTTTAACACTTGTACTTCGGAAAATATCGGTTGTGCTTGGTACAGTAAAAATAAAAATTATGATGATTTGACCGGCACTTGGCAGTGGCAAGATAATTTCAATGCCACCAACGAAGCGACCGATAGAATTTATTTAACCGCGCAAACCCCGACTTGTTCGGCTGCCGATGAGGGCTGCAGTAAATTGGTGCGCGCCTTGCCGCGTTTGGGTACTAATTTATTGCCGAATTCCGATTTTTCAAATTTTGTTAATAAGGATGGTAATTCTTATTTTGAGTCTTGGAAATTGAGTGGTGGCGATCAGATTGAGAAAAATGACAACGGCGCTTTGTTAACGGTGAAGAGTGGTCAGTATGGTGGCATCAGAACTTATCAACCGATTAATATCATTGCTAAGAAAACGCCACGTTATTTCATTTATTCGGCAACGATTTTGGTGCCGCAATCTTTATTGAGTGATGCCGCTCAATATAATTGGGATAATAATTGGTTACTGACGGCTGAGGCTTATAAACCCGGCAACACCACACCACGCAGTGATTATATTTATGACGTGATGGGTAATTTTAAGAGTGATTCCAATAATTATTATGCTGATGAGGCTTATGCCGGTTTGGATATTCCTCTTGCCAAAGTTGATTTGACATTGCGTTTCACGGTTGTGCCCGATGTTGATCGTTTGGCAATGGCCGTTTTATTGGCAAATGCGCCCAGTAACGTTTCAGGTAATCAGATTATTATTAAAAATGCGCAATTGGAGGAAGTCAGTGCCGGTGAGTTATCACCATCTCCATTTCAAACTTATGCTTCGGAAAATTTGGTTTACTTGAAAAAAGCTCCGGATTATTATCAGTGTTATCAGAATTGGTATCAATATAATGAAAGTGAATGTGTGGGTAAAAACGGTTATTGGGATCCGACAGCGGCGCGTTGTGAAGCGCCCGATGTGTGCGCTAAGTTTGCTCCTTATTGTTCCATTGATGAAGTCGGTTGCAGTAAATTTGTAAATTTGCGTACCAACGAAGAATACAATATGGTGGTTTCTCCGGATGATTATTGTCCGGCAGTGTGTGCCGGTTATGAAAAATTATATGAAGCCCCGGGGCAATTCAGTGACGGTCGTTTTGTCAACTTGATTGCCGATACCGCCACGACTTGTCCGGCCAATTCTTTGGGTTGTGAGGAATTTACCGGTATTTCCGACGATGGTACTTTGGAAAATAAATATTATTTTGCTTATAATCGCACTTGCCAAATCGCCGGCGCCGCTGACTGTCAGACTTTTTACACTTGGGATAATCCGGATGGCTTTGACAAGAGTATTAAATCTTATACTTTAAAAGCTTTAGATAATGAACCGTTTGTGACCGAAGATGATGCCGCCTTATGTAATGAAAGTATTTATAATGAAGGCGTTAATCCGAATTGTTATAAGTTTTATGCCGTTCGTGGTGGTGAAAATATTGATTTGAATACGTTGGAGTCCAGTGCGTATGTCAGTTATCATTTGATTGACAGAACGGTTACTTGTTCCAATGAATGTAAACCATATCGTTTGACTCGACAGGTAACGGAAAGTCAATGTTTGAGCAGAGGGGCCGGTTTGAATAAGTTTGATAACGGAACTTGCACCGTTTATGCTATTTTGGGAGAAAATAACACTTGTAGTGCTTTGAATGTCGGTTGTCGTGAATATCGGGGTAGCCGTAATCATGCTTATTTCACTTTGTTGATGGAAAC
>DAIPKK010000069.1:0-2560 GCA_036769805.1 Patescibacteria group bacterium | reverse complement strand
GCCCCGCACAATACTTATGTCAGTGTGGCTGATTTGGGCTTGTGCCGTCCGACCAAGCCGGAAGCCGGTTTATGGACGGAAATTGATCCTTGGCATTATAGTAATGAAGAAATTAGTGGCGATGTAAAGGTTGACAATATTGAGATTTCCTATTCACAAAATGCAAATTATGATGTAGAGTGGCAATATAATGAAGAGGACGGCGTTTATTATCGTTTTAACGCCGGACAACCGCATTTGGATAAGAATAGCAATCAGCAAATTACCGCTAAAAACGTGATTGTGATGGAAGCTCTAAGCCGCGTAATTGACGACATTGGTCGTTTGGAAATGAACAATATCGGTAGTGGACCGGTCTTAATTTACACTCAAGGAACTAAGCAAAAAGGTGAGTGGCAAAAGGATTCTTACAGTGGTCGCACCCGTTTTGTGGATAAAGCCGGTAATGATTTGTTCTTGTCACCGGGAAACACTTGGATTCAGGTGGTGCCCAGCTATTTCAACGCGGTGACTGAAAAATAATTGATTTGTATGGCAAAGTTATTCATGGTGGCGACACCGATCGGCAATTTACAAGATATCAGCCAACGCGCGATTGACGTTTTAACGCGGGCTGATTTTATTTTAGCCGAAGATACCCGTCACACTCGTCAATTGTTGGAAGCTTTGCAAATTAAAGGAAAAAATTTGTTGTCTTATCATCAACACAGTTCGGATAAACAAGTGGAGACCATTAAATCATTGTTGGCTGAAGATAAGGATTTGGCGCTGGTCAGCGACGCCGGCACGCCCGGCATCAACGATCCGGGCAATCTCTTATTGGAAGCGTTGTTCGCGGCGGGCGTGCCTGTTGAGGTGATTCCCGTGCCGGGCGCTTCGGCCTTGACTTCCTTGCTGAGCGTGGCGGGCTTGGACATCAATCCGTTTACTTATTTGGGATTTTTACCGCATAAAAAAGGCCGTGAGAAATTGTTTAAAATGATGGCGGAAAATCCGGAAACCGCTTTTGTTTTTATGGATAACCCCCATCGTTTGGGAAAAAATTTGGAAAAAATGATGGATTTTGTCGGTAGTAATCGTCCCTTATTAATCGGGCGGGAAATCACCAAACAATTTGAAACGTTCTATCGCGGATCCATTAAAGAGGCTTATCAATCATTTGTGAATGATAAAAATCATGATAAAGGGGAAGTGATTGCACTTTTGGGAAAATTAAAGTAATTTTATGACTTCAGTAATCAGTTTGTTTTATGATGAAATCGCGCTCAAAGGGCGCAACAAAAAGAAATTCATCAAGCAATTAAGATACAATTTGAATGGATTTTTACGGGCATGGAAAATCAATGTCAATTTTTTGACATTTCAAGGTTCGCATTTTCAAATTGAGTTGCCGGAAAACGTGGATTTGGAATTGTTGATGTCTAAAATCACTTTGGTGCCCGGTGTTAATCACGCGGTTTTAAGTGATGTTTTGGATTTTAATAATGATTTTTACGCCGCCAAAGAAAGTTTAATGATTTGGATTGAACAATATTTACAAAAGCATCCGTTGATTAAGACTTTTCGTGTCACCAGTCGGCGCGCGGATAAATATTTGCCGGTCCCATCCATGGAAATGAACGCTCAATTGGGCGGTTGGATTTTGGACGCTTATGCCGGTTTACGCGTGGATTTGCATCATCCGGATTGGAATTTGCAAATTGTCGCTCGTGATCAAAAATTATTGATTGCGCGGGAGCGGCGGGAAGGAATCGGTGGTTTGCCGGTGGGGACGGCCGGGCGGGTGGTGGCTTTGTTGTCCGGCGGCATTGATAGTCCGGTGGCGGCCGCTTTAATGATGAAGCGCGGCGCCGAAGTGGTCTTGTGTCATTGTCAGAATCAGAGTATCAATATGGACGCCGTACAGGATAAGATTCAGCAATTGGCGAAAAACCTGATGGCTTTGCACAGCAGAATCACTTTGTATATTTTACCGTTTGATGATTTGCAAAAAGCGATTATTCAAAGTGTTCCCTCGGATTACCGAATGATTATTTACAAACGTCAGATGTTGCGTTTGGCCGAGCGTCTGGCCCTCAAAATCAACGCTAAAGCGATTATTACCGGTGATAGCTTGTCTCAGGTCGCTTCACAAACTTTGGATAATATTAAGACAATTTATGAAGCGGTGAATTTGCCGATTTTTTCACCGTTGATCGGTTTAAATAAAACGGAAATTGTGCAGTTGGCCAATCGTTTCGGTACTTATGAAACATCAATTTTGCCTTATGGCGATTGTTGTTCCTTGTTGGTGTCCGCCCATCCTCATACCAAATCCAAATTGGCGGAAGTTTTGGCCTTGGAAAGTAATTTAGAATTGAATGCTTTATTGGATGATATTATGGCGCGGGTGCAAATTTACCAATATGATTTGAACGCTTATGATGAAAAATAAAAAAAGCGCGGCCACCCGCGAATCATTGTTGAAAAAAGAAATGGTGGTGATTTTACCGAATATTCGTTCGGTTTATAATGTCGGATCAATGTTTAGAACAGGCGATTGTGCCGCCATCAATAAAAT
>DAIPKK010000068.1:0-2573 GCA_036769805.1 Patescibacteria group bacterium | reverse complement strand
TCTTTTCCGAATTTGGCAACGCGAATGTCATAATGGCGCAACAATTGTTGAGCGATTGGCGATTCGTGGATTGTCAGACCGGATGTCGCTTGTCTCGGTGGTTGATTTTCTTCTTCTTTGATAGGAAGATCGGGAACAAGAGAATGTTCCGCTGTCTTTCCGGATCGTTGAGAATCTTCCAGACCGGCAGCAATATCTCGTCTTTTGGTTTCAGCATCATTTTCCGGATCTTTGTCTTTTTTTCCCATGAGTCCCTCCTTAATTTATAAATTACAAGTCTAAAAGACAAATGTCAATCTTTATTTTTCCGGGCTTTTCGGTTATCATTAAGAGTGTTCATGCAAGCGATTTGTTTTATTTTTTATTTTAAGAATAAGTATAAATTTATGACCCTCAGTGTTAATGAAATTCGTCAAAAGTATCTGGATTTTTTTAAGAAACAGCAACACACGGAAATCTCTCCGGCCTCGTTGTTGGCCGAGGATGATCCGACCTTATTGTTCACCAATTCCGGCATGTTCCCGCTGGTCCCGTTTTTACTGGGGGAAAAGAAACATCCGGCCGGCATTCGTTTGACCAATACGCAACGTTGTTTCCGCACTGATGATATTGATGAAGTCGGTGATCACCGCCACACTACCATGTTTGAAATGTTGGGAAATTGGAGTTTGGGTGATTATTTTAAAAAAGAGCAATTGAATTGGTGGTATCAGTTTTTATTTGAAGAATTGAAATTGGATCCGAGCCGCGTTTATTCCACGGTGTTTGGGGGAAATCAGTATGCGCCGCGGGATGAGGAAAGCATCAAAACTTTGCAAGAAATTTATGCCAAATATGGTGTCAGTAATGGCGTTGGCCAAGATACCACCGGCAAAGGCGGTTTAGGTTGCGGCGAAGCCATTGATTTTGCGAAAGATCGCATTTTCCCTTATGTGGATAAGAATTGGTGGCAACGTGGAGATGCCATTGGAGAATTGGGTGGACCGGATTCGGAAACTTTTTATGATACCGGCAAACCCCATGATTCGAAATATGGTGAACATTGCCACGTTAACTGCGATTGCGGTCGTTTTGTGGAAATCGGTAATTCGGTGTTTATGCAATTCAAGAAAACCGCTGATGGTTGGGAAGAGTTAGCCCAGAAAAACGTGGATTTTGGCGGTGGTTTGGAGCGTATGGCTATGGCGGCGCAGGGCAAAGATAATGTGTTCGCCACGGATGTTTTTTCCGGTTTGATTAGTGCTTTGGAAAAAAACGCTAAATCATCTTACGCCGAGAACATTCGTTCTTACGAAATTATTGTTGATCATTTGCGCGCTTCCTTGTTTTTGATTGCCGATGGTGCCGTGCCATCCAATAAAGATCAAGGCTATTATGTCCGTCGGGTTTTACGTCGAGCGATGATTCATTTGCATCAATTGGGCATTGAATTTGCTTTTGTGAAAGATTTGATTGATTTGTTGATTGAGCAAATGGGCGTGTATTATCAATATTTAAATGATAAACAGGAAAATATTTTGTTGGTGATTGATGAGGAAATGAGTCGTTTTGCTAAAACTTTGGATAAAGGAATGAAGTATTTCAATCAAGTGGAATTGCATAACAATAAAATTTCCGGTTTGGATGTGTTTAATTTGGTGACCACTTATGGTTTTCCTTTTGAATTGATTAAAGAATTGGCGACAGATAAGAATTGGGGAATTGATGAAGAAGATTTCCGTCGTCGTTTTGTGGAACATCAAAATTTGTCTCGCCAGGGCGCTGAACAAAAATTTAAGAGCGGTTTGGCTGATACGCAAGATGATACCATCAGATTGCACACTGCCACGCACCTCCTGCATCGTGCCTTACGACAAGTTTTGGGCGAACAGGTGGAACAAAAAGGCAGTAATATTACGCCGGAACGTTTGCGTTTTGATTTTTCACATCCTGAAAAAATGACGCCGGAGCAAGTCAAACAAGTGGAAGATTTGGTGAATCAATATATTCAAACCGGTGCCAACGTGTATTGTGAAGAAATGAGCGTGGACGAAGCGATGAAATCAGGGGCAATCGGTTTATTTAAAGATCGTTATGATGAACAAGTATCGGTTTATACGATTGCTGCGCCGGAAATGCATGATAATGTGTATATTTCCAAGGAAATTTGTCGTGGGCCGCATGTCAAAAGCTTAGGCGATATGGGACATTTCAAGATATTGAAAGAAGAAGCCTGCAGCGCCGGCATTCGTCGCATTAAAGCGATTTTAGAATAAAAATATTTAAGATGGATTGGCAAAATTTCACGCAACAAATCAAAAATTCCGTTAATTTGGTGGATGTGGTCAATGATTATGTCAGATTGACAAAAAAGGGCGCCAACTGGAGCGCTTGTTGTCCTTTCCATCAAGAAGACTCGCCTTCTTTTTTCGTGAACGAACAAAAGCAGTTTTATCATTGTTTCGGTTGCGGCGTCAGTGGCGATATTTTTAATTTTTTACAGGAAAGAGAACGCATTGATTTTGTGGAAGCGGCGAAAATCTTGGCCAATCGTGCCGGTATTCCTTGGCCGGAATTGGAAAAGAGCGATAACC